>DYBS01000307.1 GCA_019418525.1 Clostridiales bacterium | reverse complement strand
GCAGATGGGCCTCGTCGGCGGTGTCCATGCCGCTGACGTAGACGGCACCGCCGGTGGGCAGCAGAATGGCGTTCATATGCTTGGCCAGGGTGGACTTGCCGCTGCCGTTGTGGCCCAGCACGGCCACAAAAGAGCCCTCTTCAATGTTTAGGTCCACCCCGTCCAGCACCACCGGGGCCACGCCCTCGGCGGTGGTGTAGGAGAACCGGACTTCTTCGGCCCGGATGATGTCTTGGCTCATATCGTTCACCTCGCGGGGATCAGTCGCACATCCACCGGCCGGTGGCGCCGCAGGGGAGGACCAGGCCGCTCTCGGTGACGGGGAGGCCTAGCTCCTGGCTCTCGGTGTGGCCGCCGAACTTCTTGCTCACGATGCTCTCCAGGATGTAGGTGAGCACGCTGGGGGCAAGGCCGGTGGTGTAGGAGTTGAGGATAATGAAGAGGGGGTGGTCGGAGAGGACGCCGCTGACCAGCTCCACGAAGGGGTAGAGGTTCTCTTCAAGCCGCCACACCTCGCCGGTGGGGCCTCGGCCGTAGCTGGGGGGGTCCATGATGATGGCGTCGTACTTACGGCCTCGGCGGATCTCCCGCTCCACGAACTTGCCGCAGTCGTCCACAATCCAGCGGATGGGGGCCTCCTCCAGCCCGGAGCTCTTGGCGTTCTCCCGCGCCCAGGACACCATGCCCTTGGCGGCGTCCACGTGGCAGACGCTGGCCCCAGCGGCGGCGCAGGCCACAGTGGCTCCGCCGGTGTAGGCGAAGAGGTTGAGCACATTCACCGGCCGTCCGGCCTTGCGGATCTGCTCCCGGGCCCAGTCCCAGTTGGCGGCCTGCTCGGGGAAGAGGCCGGTGTGCTTGAAGTTCATGGGCTTGATATTCAAGGTAAGGTCGCCGTAGCGCACGGTCCAGCGCTCGGGCAGATTCTTTTTCTCCCACTGGCCGCCGCCGGTGGAGGAGCGGGCGTAGCGGGCGTCGTGTTTCTTCCAGCCGGGGTGGCGGCGGGGGGTATTCCAGATGGCCTGGGGGTCGGGCCGCACCAGCACATGGGAGCCCCACCGCTCCAGCTTCTCCCCCCGGGAGCAGTCGATGAGCTCATAATCCTTCCACTGTGTCGCAATCCACATGGTCTGACCTCTCCTATATCGTGATATTCCATACAATCAGGTTATTATATCATCGGAATTTCCCATCGTCAAATAGAATCCCCGTTGTATCAGCGCGTGAAATATGGTACAATGGCTTGAACCAGGCTGTATTTGCGTGGAACAGCCGTGAAAAAGGAGCGTGGAGACGCAGTGGATACCGCGGAGATTCAGTTTCGTACCGCTACATTCGGCGGATTTTCCAAACAGGACGTACAGGATTACATTGACCGTGCCAACCGGGAGCACCAGCGGCAGGTGGAGGGGCTTCAGAAAGAGCTGAGTGAAGCCACCGGCGAGCGGGACAAGTACCGCGACCGGGTGGAGAGCGCCGATAGCCGGAATGTGGAGCTCTCGTCCAAGGTGCAGAAGCTTACTGCTGAGCTGGAGGAGGTCCGGAAGGACCGCGAGGCACGGGAGCAGGAGCTGAAGGATCTCCGCGCCCGGGTGGGGGAGCTGGAGAGCCGCCTGGAGAAGGCGGAGCACGCCGCCGACGCCTACGAGCGCATCAAGGACCGCACCGCCGGCATCGAGCTGGAGGCCCACTGTCGGGCCCAGGCGGTGGAGGCGGCGGCGCTGGTGCAGGTGGACAAGGCCCGTCGGGAGCTGGAGCAGTGGGTGGTCCGGGTGCAGGCCGGATACGACCAGCTCCGCACCGAGGTGGAGGCCACCCTGTCCCACGCCTCCGGGGAGCTGGAGAAGGTCCAGCGCACCATGGAGGGCGTGACCGCCGAGCTGGACCAGCGGGACGGCGACCTGAAGGCCCTTATGCGCACCTATGAGGAGGCCATTGGCCCCCAGATGCCCGACCCTCTCCCCCTGGAGGAGCCGGCGAAGAAGAAATAAAAAAAGGCCGGGAGCAAATGCTCCCGGCCTTTTTGTGTGTTAAAACGCGTAGCCGATGTCGGTGCGGAAGTGCATCCCGTCGAAGTGGATGGGCTTCGCGGCGGCGTAGGCCTTGGCGATGGCGCCCTCCAGATCGGCGGCCACGGCGGTGACGCCCAGCACCCGCCCGCCGTTGGGGACGATGTCGCCC
>DYBS01000306.1 GCA_019418525.1 Clostridiales bacterium | reverse complement strand
GCCTGATTCGCTGCGCAGTACCATGGCACTGCGGAACATCGCGTCCTGTATCCGGCGGCGGAGAGGGGCGCACTCCCGCCAGGTCCAGGGCTCAAAGGCAGCGTGATCCGGCGGCGGGATTTGCGTGCAGGCGGCGGCCGCCGCCCGACCGGCCCGGCCTCCAAAGACCAGACCATTTGCGGTGGAAAGGCCTCCGATGCGGTCAGCCCCGTGCATCCCGCCGGTGGCTTCCCCGCAGGCGAAGAGACCGGGCACGCCGGTAAAGGCGTCGGCGTCAATGGCCACGCCGCCGTTGGCCGCGTGGGCGAAGATGCCAATCTGGACAGGGTCGGCGGCGGTGAGGCCCTTTTCCCGCTCCAGCCAGTCGAAATAGGTGCGGATGAACTCCGGCGGGTCGGCCCGCATCTCCTCCGAGTAGGTGACCTCCACCCCGGCGGGGTCGGCGAGAAAGGCCCGGAAGAGGGCCACGTCCACCGCCCGGTCAGAGAGGCGACTGGTGAAGGGCCCGTGGCTGGAGCGCTCCTCCAACAGGCGGCGGGTCTCCTCCCCAGGGGGGAGCAGGGGAGCGCCGTCGCCCCGGCGGAAACGGGAGAAGCGGAAGGCCTTTTCGTTGAAAATGGTCTTGGGCGCGGGGGAGAGGTAGCCCGGCATCATCTGCATGAACTCCATATTCACCAGGGAGGCCCCCGCCTCCAGCGCCAGGGCCTGCGCCAGCCCGGAGACGTCGCCGGTACACAGGTGGTAGCGGAAGAGGCTCCCGTATCCGCCGGTGGCCAGCACCAGGGAGCGGCAGCCCAGGTAGCGCAGATTGTCCCCCTGGACGGCCACCACGCCGCAGACCCGGCTGCCGCTGCGGACCAGTTCCAGTACTTCGCAGCCCTCCAGGGTGGTGACGCCCAGGACCTCCAGCCGCTGGCGGAACACCGGGCGGACGCGGTCAAACTCCAGCCCGTTCCAGTCCCGGGCCTTGTGGTCAAAGCAGGGGATGAATTCCCGCTGGTCCTTCTGCACCGCCCGGCGGAGCTTTACCCCCATGTTACGCACCTTCTCAATGGCGGGGGCGATTCCGTCCACAAAGACCTCCACCAGGGCCGGGTCGGCCATGCCGCAGCCCACCACCTGGATGGAGCGGCACAGGTCCTCTCGGTCGGACACATCCTCCGGGCCGATGAGGCCTAGGCCCCAGGTGCCAGGGTAGAAGCTGGAGCCGGAAAAGAGGTGGGTGCTGGTCAGCAGGAGGACAGAACAGCCGGCCTCCGCCGCCTCCAGGGCGGCGGAAAGGCCGGCGATCCCGCTTCCGGCCACCAGAACGTCCCAGGTATGTTCCAAGGATAGCAGCACGGTCGTTCCTTTCTCCGGGTCAGGCCTGCTGTTCCTGGTTGTACAGGTGGCAGGCCACCATGTGCCCGGGCGCGCCGTGGCAGGTCATGGCCGGGTCCACCTGCTTGCAAATCTCCATACAGTGGGGGCAGCGGTTGTGGAAGGCGCAGCCGGTGGGCTTGTGGATGGGACTGGGCACCTCGCCCTCCAGGACCTGGCGCTTTTTGGTCTTGTGGATGTCGGGCACCGGGATGGCGGAAAGGAGCGCCTTGGTGTAGGGGTGCAGCGGCTCGTCGTAGAGGGCCCGGGAGTCGGCCACCTCCACGATCTTGCCCAGGTACATGACCACGATGCGGTCGGACATGTACTGCACCACGCTCAGGTCGTGGGCGATGAAGAGGTAGGTCAGGTTCAGCTCCTTCTGGATGTCCTTCATCAGGTTGAGCACCTGGGCCTGGATGGACACGTCCAGGGCGGACACGGGCTCGTCGCAGATGAGGACCTCGGGCATGACCTCCAGGGCGCGGGCGATACACAGCCGCTGCCGCTGGCCGCCGGAGAACTCGTGAGGGTAGCGCATGAGGTAGTCGGGCTGGATGTTGACCATCTTCAGCACCTTCTGCATGATGGCTTCCCGCTCCGCCTCGGAATCCACGCCGTGGACCTTCAACGGCTCCTCAAAGGAGGTGTAGATCTTTTTCTGGGGGTTGAGGGCGGAATAGGGGTCCTGGAACACCATCTGGACCTTTTTGCGGAAGTCGAACATCTCTTTGGCGTTGAACTTGGTGATGTCCCGGAATTCCCCGTCGTAGTTGAAGAGAACCTGACCGTCGGTGGCCTTTTCCAGCATCATGAGGGTCTTACCCAGGGTGGACT
>DYBS01000305.1 GCA_019418525.1 Clostridiales bacterium | reverse complement strand
TCTTTCCCACCGCTTTCTTTGCAAAGAAAGCGGTGCCCCCGCCGGGCAGGCGGCCTGAGCCAGGCTGGCGGCCCGTCCGGCGAGGACACCACGATGCGCACTTGGGTGCGCGTTTAAGACAGAGGTTCCGCCCGCAGGTTGGGGCTGTGGCCGGTGATGCCGTAGAAGGCGTACTCCTCCGGCGAGAGGTCGGAAGCGGCCAGAATGTCCCGCACCTGCTCCAGGGCGGGAGGGGCGAAGCGCACCGAAATGCCGCAGCCCTTGGAGATCTCCCGCAGCACCGGCATGATCTGGAAGGAGACTTTCCCCTTCAGATACTGCTGGGCCTGGATGGCGCCATTGGTGGAGGCGAAGGTGATAACACAGTAATCCATAAATTAAACCGTGATGACCTTGGCGGCCTCCTGCATCTTGGTGACAATGTCATACATGTTGCTCACAGTGCCCACGGCCAGCTTGTCGGTGATGCCGTAGAAGTTCAGACAGGTGCCGCAGACGAGGATCTCCACGCCCTTGTCGGCCAGGGCCTTCAGGTGCTCCTCCACCTGCTCATCCCCGGCAGGCAGCTTGACACCGGCGTTCATAAAGAGGATGGAGCTGGGGAGGTTGTCGGACTGGGCCAGGGTGTAGAAGAACATCCGGATCAGGTTGGTGCCCAGCTCACGGTCGCCGGAGCCGATAATGTCCCGGCCCACAAACACGGCGTAGCCGGAGCCGCAGGGAGCGGCGGCAACGGGGGCCTCGGCCACAGGGGCCTCCCCATTGCGGGAAAAATCCAGGGAGAAGATGCCGTCCGCCTCGCTGACGGACACGTCAAAGCCCTGGTTGCCGGCCAGACGCTGGAGGTTACCCACAGCGGTGGTGTTGTCGACCAGCACGGTAAAGGCGTTCTCCCCGGCGGAAATGGCCTCCTTGGCCATGAGAACGGGCTTGGGACAGGCCTGGCCCTTGGCGTCAATGATACGGGACATAGTCATGCGCTCCTTATCTAACAGTTTTGTGGTGAAATCAGGGGAACAGCCCCCTGGCGTTCGCTAATTTTGATTATAGGATTTGCCGGTGGGGCTGTCAACGAGCCCGCCCTGGAAAAGGGTAGGACAGGAGAGAAAATCAGCAGATTTTGGTCCCGGTTTCCGCTACTTTTCCGGGATATGGTGCAAAATAAAACGAAATGCGACCTTTATTATAGTATTCAATATTATAGCGTGTCAATATTGAGAAATGCACAGATCCGGAATATGTTTCGCTTCGTACGAAATTCCTTGACACAGGGACGCTCTGGCTCTAAAATAGACTCGGTGTAATATTTTGAAAAGCGAGAGGGGAAGTTTTTCAAATTTTTGTGCAGAAGCCCTAAAATGGACTTCTGCCAGACATCATAATTTGGCTAAAATTGTGGAAATGGAGGTGTGTTCAAACCTTGATGCAGACAGTCATTGCCTGTGTGATCACAGCTGTGGTCATGCTTGCCATAGGCTTCCCCGCCGGTATCCAGTGGCGGAAAAAGGTAGCGGAGAAAGAGATCTCCAGCGCCGAAGAGGAGGCCAAGCGGATCATCAACGAGGCCATCAAGGGCGCCGAGTCCAAGAAGCGTGAGGCGCTGGTGGAGGCCAAGGAGGAGATCTTGCAGGCCCGCAACGAGTACGAGCGGGAAGTCAAGGAGCGCCGCGCCGACCTGCAGAAGCAGGAGCGCCGGCTCCAGCAGAAGGAAGAGAACCTGGACCGTAAGACGGAGAACATCGAGAGGAAGGAAGAACTCCTTCAGAACAAGCTGAGCGAGCTGGACGCCGCGCGGGAGGAAGTTAATGCCGTCAAACTGAGCCAGATGGAGGTTCTGGAGCGCCTGTCCGGCTTTACCGCCGAAGAGGCCAAGACCTACCTGCTCAACCAGATCGAGGCGGATGTCACCCATGAGGCCGCCATGAAGGTCAAGGAGATCGAAACCCATTACAAGGAAGAGGCTGACACCAAGGCCCGGGAGATCCTGTCCCTGGCCATTCAGCGCTGCGCTGCCGACCACGTCGCGGAAGCCACCGTGTCCGTGGTCCCCCTGCCCAATGACGAAATGAAGGGCCGCATCATCGGCCGCGAGGGCCGCAACATCCGCACGCTGGAGACTCTGACCGGAGTGGATCTCATCATCGACGACACGCCCGAGGCCATCACCGTCTCCTGCTTCGACCCGGTGCGCCGGGAGATCGCCCGCATCG
>DYBS01000304.1 GCA_019418525.1 Clostridiales bacterium | reverse complement strand
GAGACAGCCCGGGGCCTGGCCCGGGGGCTGGGGGTCACGGAGCGGGTGACCAGCCCCACCTTTACCATTGTGAACGAGTATCTGGGGGGCCGGCTGCCCCTCTTCCACTTTGACCTGTACCGCCTGGGCTCGGCGGAGGAGCTCTTTGACATCGGCTGGGAGGACTACCTGGTCCGGGGCGGCGTGTGCGCCGTGGAGTGGAGCGAGAACAGCGAGGGCGTGCTGGAGGACCCCATCCGGGTGGATATCCGCCGGGGGGAGAACGACCATCAGCGAGTCATCACCATCACAGGAGGGGAGACGGCATGAAAATTCTGGCCATTGAATCTTCCGCCACTGCCTGTTCGGTGGCACTGTGCGAGGACGAGCGGCTGCTGGCCCAGTCCTTTCAGAACAACGGCCTGACCCACAGCGTGACCCTGCTGCCCATGGCGGACCAGGTGCTCCGGGGCTGCGGGGCCACGCTGGACGACGTGGACCTCATCGCCGTGGCGGCGGGACCGGGGTCCTTCACCGGGCTGCGCATTGGGGTGTCGGCGGCCAAGGGCCTGGCTTGGCCGGGCCGAAAACCCTGCGCGGCGGTGTCCACTCTGGAGGCCATGGCCTGGACGGTGGCCCATACGGGGATGGAGATCTGCGCGGGGATGGACGCCCGACGTAACCAGGTCTACGCCGCCCGGTTCCGGGGCACCGGTGACGGACTGGAGCGGCTGAGCGACGACGGGGCTCTCTCTCTGGAGGAACTTGCGGCCCAGGTAAAAAAGAGCGGAAATCCGCAATTACTGGTTGGAGACGGCGCGGGTTTGTGTTATACTACCCTCAGGGAACTGGGGCTGGATGTCCACATGGCGCCGCCCCACCTGCGCTACCAGAGCGCCTGGGGCGTGGCCCGTGCCGCGCTGGAGCAGGCCCGGGCCGGTACGCTGACCGACGCGGATGGACTGGTCCCACGCTACCACCGGCTCTCCCAGGCCGAGCGGGAGCGTCTGGCCAGAGCGCGCGCGCAAGGCGCGGCCGACAATCAAAATTAAAGGGGAAGATACCATGGACATGGAAAAGGTACACATTCTGGATCATCCGCTGCTGCAGCACAAGCTCTCCATCCTGCGGGATGAGCGGACCGGCTCCAAGGAGTTCCGCGAGG
Organism: Clostridiales bacterium; assembly: GCA_019418525.1. Classification (GTDB taxonomy): domain Bacteria; phylum Bacillota; class Clostridia; order Oscillospirales; family Oscillospiraceae; genus Pseudoflavonifractor_A. The sequence continues at coordinate 1,067 of DYBS01000304.1, read as the reverse complement.
TGGTTTCCGAGATCGCCACTCTGATGTGCTACGAGGCTACCCGGGACCTGCCGATGGAAGAGGTGGAGATCAAGACCCCTCTGGGCACCGGCAAGTTTAAGACCCTGGCGGGCAAGAAGCTGGCCATCGTTCCCGTGCTGCGGGCCGGCCTGGGCATGGTGGACGGTATCCTGACCCTGATCCCCTCCGCCAAGGTGGGCCACATCGGCCTGTACCGGGATCCCGACACCCTGGAGCCTGTGGAGTACTACTGCAAGATGCCCAACGATATCGCCGAGCGGGACATCATCATTCTCGACCCCATGCTGGCCACCGGCGGCTCTGCCTCCGCGGCCATCCAGTTCATCAAGAACTACGATGTCAAGCACATCAAGCTGATGAACATCATCGCCGCCCCCGAGGGCATCGAGCGGGTCCACAAGGATCATCCCGACGTGGAGATCTACGTGGCCGCTGTGGATGAGAAGCTCAATGAGCACGGCTACATCATGCCCGGCCTGGGCGACGCGGGCGACCGCATCTTCGGCACCAAGTAAATCAGAACAAGCAAAAGCCCCGGAACGAAGGTTCCGGGGCTTTTCCATCTTTCCGGGGAACCCGAAGAGGTTGCCCTCGCCGGGCGGGCGTCCTGCGCGGACAGCGCCCGATTTCTTTTCGCGAAAAGAAATCGGGGAAAGAAAAGGCGGAGAGGGGAACTTCTCATTCCCCTCTCCACACCCCTCCAAGTGGGCGGCCTGCGGCCACCTGGTTTTGCCGGCAGTACAACAGGCTGTTCATAGGCACCGGGCTTGGTTTTTGTTCCACCGGAGTAAGAAATCCCTCCGCAGTAGAACATAAGCCGGGATGCGCCCTGGGGGAGTCCAGAGGGGTGGTATCCCCCCTCTAGGTTTTCTTTCCCACCGCTTTCTTTCGCAAAGAAAGCGGTGCCCACGCTGGGTAGGCGGCCCGCCCGGGCGAGGGCAAAGATTCCGGGTTCCCCGGAACAAAAAGACCGGCCCGGCGAGGACAAGCCCCACCGGACCGGCATGATTAGGTGTATTTGGATTAGAACTCGGGCAGAGAGGCGG
>DYBS01000303.1 GCA_019418525.1 Clostridiales bacterium | reverse complement strand
CCACGTTGACCCCCTCGTAGTTGGAGTTGGGGTAGCCGTAGTAGGTCCACAGGAAGGCGCAGATGCGCATTTTGTCCCCGGCGGGGGAGAGGCTCTCGCAGCCGTCGGCGGTGATGCGCACGATCTCCCGGGGGCCCAGCTCGTAGGCGTCGGTGTAGCCCAGCTTGTGGTAGGCGAAGGACTCGAAGGACACGCAGTGGCCCTCCTCGTTCTTGCCCACCAGCACGGGCAGGCGGCCCACCTTGTCCCGGGCGGCGATGATCTCCCCGTGCTCGGTGAGGATCAGCAGGGTGAGAGAGCCCTGGATCTCGTCCTGGGCGTGGAGGATGCCGTCCACCAGGTTGTCCTTCTGGTTGATGAGGGCGGCGGCCAGCTCGGTGGCGTTGACCTTGCCGGAGCTCATGGCCATGAACTGGTGGCCGTGGTCGGAGAAGTAGCGCTGGATGAGTTCCTCCGAGTTGTTGATGATGCCCACGGTGGTGATGGCGTACAGCCCCAGGTGGGAGCGCACCAGCAGGGGCTGGGGGTCAGTGTCGCTGATGCAGCCGATGCCGGAGCAGCCGTGGAATTCGTGCAGATCCCGCTCGAACTTGGTGCGGAACGGGGTGTTCTCGATGGAGTGGATCTGCCGCTGGAACCCGTCGCTGGGGTCATGGATCACCATGCCGCCCCGCCGGGTGCCCAGGTGGGAGTGGTAGTCCACTCCAAAAAAGATGTCAAGCGTCACGTCCCGCTTGGAGACAGCGCCGAAAAAGCCTCCCATGTTGCTTGCCTTCCTCCTCTATCTCGTGTTCTGCGCTTACTTACCCATGAGGCGGCGGCTCATCTCCTGATAAGCGCCCTCCACGTTGCCCAGGTCCCGGCGGAAACGGTCCTTGTCCAGCTTTTCGCCGGTCTTGGAGTCCCAGAAGCGGCAGGTGTCGGGGCTGATCTCGTCGGCCAGGACGATGGTGCCGTCACTGGTCTTGCCGAACTCCAGCTTGAAGTCCACCAGGGTCACGCCGCACTCCAGCAGGGTCTTCTTGAGGAAGTCGTTGACGGCGAAGGCGTACTTCTTGATGGTGTCGATCTCATCCCAGGTGGCCAGCTTCAGGGCCACGGCGTGGTAGTCGTTGATGAGGGGGTCGTGGAGGTCGTCGTTCTTGTAGGAGAACTCGATGGTAGGCTCGTCAAAGACGATGCCCTCGTTTACGCCGTAGCGCTTGGCAAAGGAGCCGGCGGAGATGTTGCGGATGATGACCTCCAGAGGGACGATGGTGACCTTCTTCACCACGGTCTCCCGCTCGCTGAGCTCCTTCACGAAGTGGGTGGGGACACCGGCCTTCTCCAGCTGCTGCATGAGGAAGTTGGTCATCTGGTTGTTGATGGCGCCCTTGCCGGTGATGGTGCCCTTCTTCAGGCCGTCAAAGGCGGTGGCGTCGTCCTTGTAGGAGACGATGACCAGGTCGGGGTCGTCGGTGGCATAGACCTTTTTGGCCTTTCCCTCGTACATCTGCTCGCGCTTTTCCATGTAAAACCTCTCCTTTATGTAATGAAAAATGTTGTGATCAGTAGGTGAACGTGGGGAAATCAGAGCTGCGCCTGGAGCTTCTGCTCCTTTTCGGCGATCTGGGCGGCCATCTTCACCCGGGCCTCGTCCAGCTTGGCGGCCAGGGCGTCATCGCCAACGGCCAGGATCTGGGCGGCCAGCACGGCGGCGTTCTTGGCGCCGTTGAGGGCCACGGTGGCCACGGGGATGCCGCTGGGCATCTGCACCGTGGAGAGCAGGGCGTCCAGACCGTCCGCAGCGCCCCCCTTCATGGGGATACCGATGACGGGCAGGGTGGTGTTGGCGGCGAAAGCGCCGGCCAGATGGGCGGCCATACCGGCGGCACAGATGAGCACGCCGAAGCCATTGGCCCGGGCGTTCTTGGCGAACTCCGCGGCGGCGGCAGGAGTGCGGTGAGCGCTGAGGATATGGGCCTCATAGGGGATACCAAACTCCTTGAGCTGGGCACAGGCGGCCTGAACCACCGGCCAATCGCTGTCGGAGCCCATGATGACGGCGACCTTTTTCACGAAAAACGACCTCCTTTGGTGAACACACCACAGGGGGACTAACAAAAAGTTAGACCGGTAAAAAATAAATCAGGGCACCCGCTGCACGGATACCCTGATGCTTTACCGAACGGATTTGGACGCATGGCGGCCCTCAAACCACTCCAGAATACGCTGGCTGAG
>DYBS01000302.1 GCA_019418525.1 Clostridiales bacterium | reverse complement strand
ACCGGGCTGGATGTCGGCGGGGATGGAGGGCTTCTCGGGGTCCAGGGGCTTGTAGTCGCCCAAGACGGCGGCGGGGTCGATGACGGCGTAGGGGAAGTCGCGGACCTCCAGGCCCAGCTCGCTGAGGCCGCACAGCATGCCGTTGGAGACCACGCCGCGCAGCTTGCCCTTCTCGATCTTCACGCCGCCGGGCAGGGTGGACTTGTGCAGGGCCACGGGCACCAGGTCGTCCACGTGGACGTTCCACGCGCCGGTGACGATCTGGACGGGCTCGGCCTGACCCACGTCGATCTGGCAGACCCACATGTGGTCGCTGTTCTCATGGCGCTTGAGCTCGAGGACGCGGCCCACCACCACGTTGGAGATCTCCGCGCCCAGGTCGGTGGTGATCTCCACCTTGGAGCCGGAGAGGGTCATGGCCTCGGCAAAATCCTTATCATTGGCGTCGACGGTGACGAACTCACCCAGCCATTTTCTGCTTAAATTCATGATGATCCCTCTTTCTTAAAACTGCTCCAGGAAGCGCACATCGTTTTCGAAGATGAGGCGCAGGTCGGCGATCTTGAACCGGCGCATGGCGGTGCGCTCCAGACCGATGCCGAAGGCCCAGCCGGAGTAGACGTTGGTGTCGATGCCGGCCATCTCCAGCACCCGGGGGTGGATCATGCCCGCGCCCAGCAGCTCGATCCAGCCCTCGCCCTTACAGGTGGGGCAGCCCACGCCGCCGCACTTGTGGCACTGCACGTCCATCTCGCAGGAGGGCTCGGTGAAGGGGAAGTGGTGGGGACGGAAGCGGGTCTTGGTGCCCTTGCCGTAGAGCTTCTCCACCACGGTGTTGAGGGTGCCCTTCAGGTCGGCCATGGTGACGCCCTTGTCGATGACCATGCCCTCCACCTGGTGGAACATGGGGGAGTGGGTGGCGTCCACCTCGTCCTTGCGGTAGACCCGGCCGGGGGCGATGATGCGGATGGGGAGCTCCATGGTGTCCATGGCCCGCACCTGCATGGGGGAGGTCTGGGAGCGGAGCATCACCCGGGAGTCCTCGTCAAAGTAGAAGGTGTCGGACCAGTCGCGGGAGGGGTGGCCCTCCTCGGCGTTGAGGCGGTCGAAGTTGTACTTGGCCAGCTCCACCTCGGGGCCGTCCAGCACGGTGAAGCCCATGCCGATGAAGATCTCCTTGATCTCATCCAGGGCGATATACATGGGGTGACGGTGGCCCTCCTTGACGGCCTTGCCGGGGATGGTGACGTCCACGGCCTCGTCCTTCAGGCGCTGCTCCAGGGCCAGGGCCTCCAGCTCCTTGCTCCGGCGCTCCAGGGCCTCCTCCAGGGCGGCGCGGACCTCGTTGGCCAGCTGGCCCATGGCGGGGCGCTCCTCGGCGGAGAGCTTGCCCATCTGCTTGAGAACGGCGGTCAGTTCGCCCTTTTTGCCCAGGTACTGGACCCGCAGGGCGTCCAGCTGGGCGTTGTCCCCGGCCGCTTCAAAGGCCGCCAGGGCCTGGGCGCGGATGTTTGCCAGTTGTTCCTTCATGGTAAAACTCCTTTGTCGGATGTGATGATGTGCGGGGAGGAAGGCAGCAAAAAAGGCCCTCCGTCCCACAAACTGGGACGAAAGGCCGACCTTCCGCGGTACCACCCGGATTCCCGCGCTCAGCGCGGGCACTCTTGCCCGTATAACGGCGGGCGAGACCGTCCCTGTCTCCAGGGCCGCTCCGGGGCGAACCAAGCGGCGCGATGCCCACATCCGCTCTCAGCCGGTGACGGACGCTCTCTGACGGGCCGGGGACCGCTATTTTCCCCTTCTCTGCATGTAAGAGTATTTATAGCACGTTTTTCCCAAAATTGCAAGGGGAATTTCCGCCTTCCGGGGGCGGCTTGCTTCCGGGGAGCGCGGATGGTATAATGTAGCAAATGAAAGGGGGGAGCGCCGATGATTTGGGTCGTCTGTGTGGATGACCGGAACGGGACCGCCTTCCACGACCGGCCCCAGAGCCGGGACGCGGCTTTGCGGGCGGACCTGCTGGACACAGTGGGGGAGAAGCGCCTCTGGATGGACGCGGCCGCCCGGCGGCAGTTCACCGAGGAGAGCCCCAGCCTGGCCGTGGCGGAGGATTTTTGGCAAAAAGCCGGACCGGGGGAGTACTGCTTCGGGGGCGCCGCGCCGGTGCTGCCCTGGCTGGAGCGGGTGGAGGCCATGGGGGTCTACCGCTGGAACCGGACCTATCCC
>DYBS01000301.1:1355-2233 GCA_019418525.1 Clostridiales bacterium | reverse complement strand
GGTCCAGCTCGTAGTCGCCGCCGCGGCAGCGACTACGAGCTGGATCTGGTGCTGCGCAACAACATCACCACCGACGAGCACCCCCTGGGCGTCTATCACCCCCACGCCGAGCTCCACCACATCAAGAAGGAGAACATCGGCCTCATCGAGGTGATGGGTCTGGCCGTCCTGCCCGCCCGGCTGAAGGCGGAGCTGGCCGCCGTGGCCGAGAAGCTGGCCGACGGGGCCGACCTCACCACCGATCCTCTCACCGCCTCCCACGCCGCCTGGGCCGAGGGTTTCAAGGGCAAGTACCAGATCACCAAGGAAAACGCCCTGGAGATCGTGCAGAAGGAGACCGGCCTGGTCTTTGCCCAGGTGCTGGAGCACGCGGGCGTGTACAAGCGCACTGAGGAGGGCAAGGCCGCCTTCCTGAAGTTCCTGGCTACCATCTGATATAAGGCATAAAAAAGGGTCTGCCCCGTGGGGCAGACCCTTTTTTATGCGTCGGTGAGAAGCTCCTTCCGCCGCGCTTCCAGCTTCTCCCGGCGCTCCTCCAGCGTCTCACGGGCCCAGCGCAACCGGTCCAGAGCGGCGTTCACCTTCCAGCGGACGTCCGAGATCCCGTCCTGGGCCGTCCGGATGCCTGTCTGGACATACCAGTCCGAGAAAATGTCGTCGAAGAAAAAGTCGGCAAAGGTGGCAAAGCTCCCGATCTCCACGTCGGGCACCTCCATCGGGCCCACATCCGCCAGCTCGGTGCGGAAGGCCGACAGGGCCTGCTGGGCGGCGCTGATGTTGGTCCGGGCGCTGTCCAGCCGGTCGTGCTTGGCCAGGGTGGCCATCATCCCGCCCCCCAGCATGTCCCAGGTGCCCCAGCTCGCCGCGCTGTCCAGGTC
>DYBS01000301.1:0-1345 GCA_019418525.1 Clostridiales bacterium | reverse complement strand
GCCTCCAGCAGCCGCCGGGCGTATTCTCCGGCCGAAATGGCCTCCCGCAGCTCCTTCTCCTGGCCGTCCAGCTCCGCCCGCTCCCGGTCCAGCGCGGTGAGCTCCTCCCCCACCGTGCCGCCCTGGGCCTTGAGGAGGTCGGCCTTCTCCGACCAGAGGCGCTCCAGGGTGTGGGGGATCTGCTGGAGGCGGTTGCGCTCTCCGAGCAGCTCGGTCAGCTTTTTCTCCAGATAGTCCAGGTCCTCCGCCGCCTGGTCGTACTTGCACTTGGCCGCCAGGGCCTCCCGGCGCTCCCGGCTCAGCCGTTCCTCCTTGTCGCCGGTCAGCGCGGTCCAGAGGGCCTTGAAGCTCATGTGCTCCAGGTCCTCCACGTCCTTCTCCTCTTTCCGCAGGTTTCTGGCGGCCTCGTCCAGCTTCTCCCGCCGCTCCGCCTGCTGGCGGTACAGGTCGTCCAGCTGGGCGCTGATCTGTTTGAGCCGCTTCTGGTCCGCCGAGGCGGCTTGGATGGCCCGGTCCAGCTCTTGCATCCGCTCGTCCATGGCGCTCTCCCCTTTCTGCTCTGATTGTACCTGCTTTTTCCGGGGGGTGCAACGGCTTGTCTCCCGGCCCAAAAGGCGGTATAATGTTATTTTAATGACGCACAGCGAGGTATGGTATGGACTACGAGCGTTTCCGGACCAAATTCAATCTCTCCCTCACCGACCAGCAGGCCGTGGCCGTCCAGCGCACCGAGGGGCCGGTGCTGCTGCTGGCGGTCCCCGGCAGCGGCAAGACCACGGTGCTGCTGTCCCGGCTGGGGTGCCTGGTGTTCTGCCGGGAGGTCGAACCTGAGAACATCCTCACCGTCACCTACACCGTGGCCGCCACCGCCGACCTGCGCCGCCGGTGCGCGTCCCTCTTCGGGGAGGAGCTGGCGGGGCGGCTGGAGTTCCGCACCATCAACGGCCTGTGCGCCCGCATCATCCGGGCCTATGAGCGCCACACCGGCCGAGTGGCCTTTGAGCTGCTCTCCGACGAGGGGGAGATCACCCGGCTGCTGCGGGAGCTGTGGCTGGAGCAGACCAAGCAGTTCCCCAGCGAGAGTGATTTAAAAGAGCTGCGCACCCAGATCACCTTCTGCAAAAATAAAATGCTGCGGGAGGAGGAGATGGAGGCCATCCGCCTGGAGAGCGGCGCGGACTTTCTCCCCCTCTACCGCCGCTACCAGGACCGGCTCTTAAAGACCCGGAAGATGGACTACGACGACCAGATGGTCTACGGCCTGAAGATCCTCCGCTCCTGTCCGCCGGTGTTGGAACAGTTCCAGCGGCGCTACCACTACATCTGTGTGGACGAGGCCCAGGAC
>DYBS01000300.1 GCA_019418525.1 Clostridiales bacterium | reverse complement strand
GGGGACACTGCGGGTATGAACCGCATGCTCTAGCCAACTGAGCTATGCCGCCATTAAAAACCTCTGGTGAAACAGGGCGAGATTTAGTATAGCCGAAAGCCCCCGATTTGTCAATGGGTATTTTCAATTTTTTTAAAAAATTTTGCGTGGTCAGGACGGGATGGGCACGGCAAACTCCTGGGCGCCCATATAGCCCGGGGCGATCTCGTATTTCTCAAAGAGGAGCACCACTTCCCCGTCGGCGTTGAGGAAGAATTTCTGGTCGTCGGAGACGGTCTCGAATCCCCCCTCGCCGGGCGCAAAGAACACGCCGCCCTCCAGCTCGCTCTGGGCGATGCCGGCGCGGACGGCCTCGTTGCACTGCTCCCGCCAGTCGGGGCCCAGCAGGTCGGCCAGCGTCAGCTCGGTGCCGGTGGTCAGGTCCAGGTTGTAGAGATAGTACTCGGTGTAGGCGCTGGCCAGCGTCTCGGTCTTGGTGATGACGAAGGAGAGGTAATGCTCGGTGGAGCACTTGACCTCGTAATCCACGTCGATGATGATGGGCATGAAGTCCTCCTCCCGCCCGCCGGTTTCCACAAAGGCCTCCCGAGCCTCCCGGGCCCGCTCCTCGGCCTCGTCCAGTACCTGGTCGATGCGCTTGCGGATCTCGGTGTTGACCCGTTGCTCCAGGTCGGTGTCGCCGGTGTCGGTGATGGCGGGCAGGCGCACATCAATGAGGTGGTCCCGGTCGTTGATCTGATAGTTCTCCACGGTGACGATGCGGGCCAGCTCTCCCAGCACCGGGACCTCCGACAGGGCGGCAGCGAACGCGGGGCTGCCGTTGACCAGCAGGCAGAAGCAGGCACAGGCGGCCAGACCGCCCCCCAGGCTCCGGCGTATGGCATGACGGCGGGCGCGGCGGCGCTCCCCCTCACGCAGCGCAGAGGCCACGGCAAAGGACAGCTCCGGGGGCACTTCGGATGACTGATAGCGCTGGCGGGCTCGTTTGAGAGATTCATTCATCGTTCAGGTCCTCCTCGGTCCATTCTTTCAGATGCTTCAGGCCCTTGTACAGGCGGGACTTTACGGTGTTGAGGTTGGCGCCGGTGATCCGGGCGATCTCCTCCAGCTTCAGGTCCTCGAAGTAGCGCAGGCGCACCACGGTGCGCTCCTTCTCGCTGAGGCGATCGATGGCGTCATAGAGGTCCAGCCGGGCGCTGTGATCGCTCTCAGGGGCGGCCTCCTGATCCAGCCGGTCCTCCAGGGGTACCAGGCGCTGGCTGCGGCGGTACCAGTTGATGCTCTCGTTGACCAAAATGCGGTAAAACCAGGTCTTGACGTAGGCGGGCTCCCGCAGGGAGTCGACCTTGGTCAGGGCCTTGACAATGCTCTCCTGGACCACGTCCAGGGCAGCGTCCCGGTCTTTGACATAACTGTAAGCCAGCCGGTAAAAATCCGCCTGGCCGGCAATGATATAGTCCGTCAGTGTGGAGCGCTTATCCTGACACTTCTCCACTATGCACTTCCTCTCTGGGGGCCGAAGTCTCCTGGGGCACGGTGTGGCTTTTCAGATAGGAGAGCCACTGGTCGTAATCCCGGGGATAGAGGTGGATGCCGTCGCTGCTCTGTCTGGCGGGCAGCACCCCCTGGGCGTCGGCAAAGGCGGACCAGACGTCCACCACATAGACCTGCTTTTCCTGGCCCAGGGCGCGGATGACCTGGTTGAAGGCCTGGAGACGCAGGTTGGTAAACACCCCCTCGGCAGACTTGGCCGCCGTGATGGGGATGAGGGTCTGAAGATAGATCTGGGCGTTGGGCTGAGCGGCCCGCACCAGGTCGATGAGATCGCCGTACTGGCGGGAAAACTGCTCGGCGCTCCACCAGCCCAGCTCGTTGACGCCCAGCATCAGGTAGACCTTGGAGAACTGCCCCTCCTTCAGGGCCTCCAGGGCGGTCTCCTTCTTGCCATGTACCTTTACAAAGGCCTTGGTGCGGATGGTCTGGGCGTTGAGGCCCCGGTAGGCGAAGGACCCGGCGGGGCGGATGGTGGTGTAGTAGAGCAGGCCCTCCGTGCGGGAGTCCCCCAGGAAGGCCGCATCCTGGAACCAGCTGTCGTCCACGGGCGGTGCTTCGGGGACGGGCTGGGCGTAGTCGTAGGGAACCGGCGTGGGTGTGGGCGCCGGGGTCGGCGTTGGAGCCGGAGTGGGGGTCGGAGTCGGTGTGGGCGTGGGCGGCAGATGCTCAGCGGTCAGGGCC
>DYBS01000030.1 GCA_019418525.1 Clostridiales bacterium | reverse complement strand
GCGCAGCTCCGGTTCTCCCGCCCCCACCGGCAGCTTCACATTCTGGATCAGCAGCATGGAAGCTCCTTACAGCCGCTTGGCGGTCTCCAGCGCCACCTCCATCATGGCGGTGAAGGCGGTCTGTCGTTCCTGGACGGTGGTGGCCTTGTGGGTCAGCATCTCGTCGGACACGGTGAGGAGGGTCATGGCCCGCTTGCCGCACCGGGCGGCGTTGCAGTAGAGGGCCAAGCTCTCCATCTCCAGAGCCAGCACGCCCATCTTCCGCCAGGCCTCCACCGGGGAGATGTCGTCGTAGAAAGTGTCGTTGGAGCCCACGTTTCCCACCACGATGGGGTAGCCCTTCTCCCGGGCGATGGCCTCGGCCTCTTTCACCAGGGGGAAGGAGGCGATGGGGGCGAAGGTGCCGGGAAGCTGATACTGGGCGGCATAGTTGGAGTTGGAGCAGGCCCCCAGAGCGATCACCAGGTCGCCCAGATGCAGGTCCTCCTGGATGGAGCCGGTGGTGCCGATGCGGATGATGTTCTCCACTCCGTAGAAGTGGAAGAGCTCATAGGAGTAGATACCCATGGAGGGACAGCCCATGCCGCTGCCCTGCACCGAGACGGGCACACCCTTGTACTTGCCGGTAAAGCCCAGCATCCCCCGCACGCCGTTAACCTGCACGGCGTCGGTGAGGAAGGTTTCCGCAATAAACTTGGCCCGGAGGGGATCACCGGGCATGAGGACGGTCTTGGCATAGGCGCCGTTTTCCGCTTCGATGTGGGGGGTAGACATGTAAATCGCTTCCTTTCTATACTCGGTTCAGGATACCTGGATGTTGTACTCCTCCGCGCCGGGGAAGGCGGAGAGGAACTCCTCCACCACGGTGCGGGCACGCTCAGAGGCGGCGGTGAGCAGCCCCTCATCGATGGCCCGCTGCTCCATGGAGGTCTTCTGGTCGGCGGTGAAGCCGGTGTAGTCCTGGATCTGGATGGGGTTGAAGATGTTCTTGGTCTCGTCAAAGACCTCCAGGCTGTCCTCATCGATGTCGTGGGAGAGAATCTTCCCCTCCGGCAGGGTGACGGAGATGGTCTTGCCGCTGACCTCCACCTGGAGCTCCGACAGGTCCACGCCCGCCTTGATGACCCCGTCATAGGCCACGATGAAGCTCTTGGTGGTGAAGGGCACCTTCCAGCCGTAAAAATCCAGTTGATTCTGGAAACGGCCCATATTGGTGTAGTGGTACTCCTGGGTGGCCAGCTCCTGAATGGCGCTCAAGCGCTGACCCAGCAGGGAGCTGGTGATCTGGGGCTGGCTGTTCCGTCCGGCCATGACGCCTCCCAGGAAGAAGGCGCCGGCCACCACGGCGATCAGGATCAGCACCAGGATCGCCCGCCGCTTCAGCTTTCCGAACCGGCGGACGGTCTGGGTGGTCTCACTCATGCAGTCTTTCCTTTCTCTCAACCCTTTAATCCCTCCAGGGCGGACTGCACCAGCAGCGCCGCGCCCAGGGGGAGGGCCTCGTCATCGGTGCGGAAGTGTTCGTTGTGCCAGCAGGGGTTGTGCTGGCCGGGGAAACCGGTGCCCAGCCAATAGAAGAAGGCGGGCACCTCCTGGCCAAAGACGGCAAAGTCCTCCGAGCCCATATCCGGGTTGGGGGACACCACGTGGTCCTCCCCCACCACCGCAGCGGCGGCCCGGCGAGCGATTTTGGTCATCTCGGGGGAGTTCACCGTGGCGGGGACGCCGGGGTGGAACTCCACCTGGGCGGTGCAGCCGTAGGCCTCCGACACGCCCACGGTCAGCTCCTGCAGGCGCTGCTCGGCGTGGCGGTGGGCCTGGGCGCTGTGGGCCCGGATGCTGCCCGTCATGGTGAGGACGTCGGGGACGAAGTTGTCCGGAGTGCCGGCGTGGATGGACAGCACCGAGCACACCACACTCTCCAGCGGGTCGGTGTTGCGGCTCACCACGGTCTGGAGGGCGTTCACCACTCCGGCGGCGGCCACGATGACGTCGGTGCACTTGTGGGGGGAGCCGCCGTGGCCGGACTTGCCGTGGAGGGTGATGGTGAAATGGCTCTTGCCCGCCATCACCGGGCCCTCCATGGCGGCGATGTCCCCCACCGGCAGCTCCGGCCGGGTGTGGAGGGCAAAGATCCGCTCCGGCTTGGGCACCGGCAGCTTGTCCCACAGCCCGTGGTCCAGCATGGCCTGGGCGCCCTGGGTGATCTCCTCGGCGGGCTGGAACACAAAGACCACGTTGCCCGCGATCTCCTCCTTCCGCTCGCTCAGGATTTTGGCCGCCCCCAGCAGACAGGTGGTGTGGAAGTCGTGGCCGCAGGCGTGCATCTTGCCCGGCTCCTGGGACACCACGCCGTTGTCGCTGGGCTCCTGCTGTTCAATGGCGTCGATGTCGGCCCGCAGGGCCACGGTGGGGCCCTCCTGGCCGCCGAAGAGGACGGCCACCGCGCCGGTCTCCATCCCCAGGTCCACCAGATGCAGCCCCATGGCCAGCAGCTGGTCCTTGATGATCTTGGTGGTGCGCACCTCGTGGAAGCTCAGCTCCGGGTGCAGATGGATATCATTTTTGATGTTCTGAAGCTCCGGTGCCAGTGCTCTGGCCCGCTCCAGTGTGGATGTCATATATAGACCCTTCTTTCTTGCAGTTCCATGTATTTCGTACTATACTAATAATCAGCAGCTTTTTCGGAAATCCCGCCCGTTCGACGGCATTCCCGAACACACTATATTCCATTCCCCTGTTTTTTGCAAGGGGCGGGAGGGTTTTTATGCACGTGGAAAGTCACGATTTCTCCCAGGGGAGCATTTCCCGCAACATTCTCAGTCTGGCGCTGCCCATGACGGCAGCCCAACTCATCAACATTCTCTATAATGTCGTGGATCGGATGTACATCGGGCGCATTCCCGGGGAGGGACGTCTGGCCCTGACGGGACTGGGGCTGTGTCTGCCCATTATCTCCATCCTCATCGGCTTTGCCAATCTCTGCGGCAGCGGCGGCGGTCCCCTGTGCTCCATCCACCGTGGCCGGGGAGATACCCGGGAGGCCCAGAAGGTGATGGGTAACTCCTTTACCCTTCTGCTTCTCTTCGGGGTGGTCCTTACGGCGGTTTGCCTTCTCTTCCAGCGGCCCATTCTCTACCTTTTCGGCGCCAGTGATGTGACCTACCCCTATGCCGCCGACTATCTGACCATCTACCTGTTGGGCACCCTCTTCGTGATGATCGGTTTGGGCATGAACCCCTTTATCAATGCCCAGGGCTTCGGCCGGGTGGGTATGGGTACAGTGGCCCTGGGTGCGGTGGTAAACATCGTGCTGGACCCGGTCTTTATTTTCCTGCTGGATATGGGGGTACGGGGCGCCGCTTTGGCCACCGTAATCTCCCAGGGCTGTTCGGCGGCATGGGTGCTCATATTTCTCACCGGCAAGCGCACCGAGCTGCGCCTGCGCCTGTCCGACCTGCCTCTCCAGCGCGCCCGGGTGGCGCGCATCCTGGGACTGGGCTCCTCGGGCTTTGCCATGTCCCTCACCAACAGTCTGGTGCAGGTGCTGTGCAACGCCACGCTGAAATTCTACGGCGGCGACCTCTATGTGGGCGTGATGACGGTCATCAACTCCATCCGGGAGGTCATCTCTATGCCCATCCAGGGCATTACCCAGGGCTGTCAGCCGGTGCTGAGCTATAACTACGGTGCCGGGCGGCCCGGTCGGGTGCGCCAAGGCATCCGCTTCACCGCCTCCGTAACCATGGTCTACTCGGTAGTGGTATGGGTAATCACCATGGCGGTGCCTGGACTTCTCATTCGCATCTTCAATGACGACCCGCTGCTCCTGGCCGACGGCGTGCCGGCCTTCCGCATCTACTTTGCCACCTTCGCCTTCATGTCGTTCCAGTTCATCGGTCAGGCCGTCTTTGTGGCCCTGGGGCGCTCCCGCAACGCGGTGTTTTTCTCTCTGCTGCGCAAGGCCTTCATTGTGGCCCCTCTGACCCTCATCCTTCCGCTCCTTGGTTTGGGTGTGAACGGCGTATTCCTGGCCGAGCCCATCTCCAACGTGCTGGGCGGTCTTGCCTGCATCCTGACTATGTACGCGACGGTCTATCGCCATCTGCCCCATACGCCCTGACCTTTTCTCTCGCCCCGTCCGCTCCGGACGGGGTCTTTTTATATCCTTATTTTACAAAACATTCACAAAAAAGACATACTTTATTCTTGCGTCTTTACCCGGACAGCGGTATAATTATTTCAGCTTAAGAGAAGAAAGGAGATGAAGAATATGGTTTTGCATTCGTTTTACGGCACTTATGGCACTGATGTCGATGAGCTTATTTTTGGCGGCGAAGATGAGGTTATTTACAGCGAGCGCTGATCCGGTTCTGGAAAGAGAATTCGCTTGAATGGTTCCACACCTGTGAGCTTGCGATGCCCACTTTGGTGTGGATTTCTCTTTGCCCTCATCCGGCCTGCTGGGGCCGTTCAGATATAAGCAGCAACACGAACCCATCCAGGCGTGAGCCCCATGCGGCTCACGCCTGTTTTTTTCAGAACGTCACAAAACCTTAATGAAATCCTTGTGGAATTCCCCACTGCTTCGTGCTAAGCTGATACATCATATAGAGAAATGGAGCCCTGATCCATGAAACGCAAATCCCGGACCCTGACGCTGCTGCTTACCTTGGTGCTGCTGGGCGGCGGTGGATTCTTTTTGTGGCGGACCGGTTTTTTTGCCGTCACTTCTCTGGAGGGGATGCGCTCCTACATCCAGACCTTTGCCCCCTATTCCCATCTCATCTACTTCCTTATCCAGCTCTCCTCGGTGATCCTGGCACCCATCCCCAGCAACGTGACCGCCATGGCCGGCGGGCTTCTCTTCGGAGCATGGCTCGCCTTCTTCCTCACTGCTGTGGCGGTAATCCTGGGATCTATGGTGGTCTTTCTGCTGGCCCGGGCGCTGGGCCGCTCTTTTGCCGACCGGTTTGTGAGCCAGCGGGTCTCCCAGCGCTATCTGGACATCATCCACCGCAAGCGGGATGTATTTCTGGCGCTGGTGTTTCTCTTTCCCTTTTTCCCCGACGACCTCATCTGCATCCTGGCGGGGCTCACCGATATCCGTCCCCTGCGCTTTCTGGTGCTGGTGACCCTCACCCGGCCCTGGGGCCTGCTGGTGGCCTGCGCTCTGGGCGGCTCGGTGATTTCCATCCCCATCTGGGCTATGGTCCTCATCGGGGCGCTGGGGCTGGCCCTCTTCCTCCTGATCCTCAAAAACGGCGACCGGTGGGAATCCGCTCTGCTGGAGCGTTTCCGCAAATAGCGCCAAAACGGCGCGCTGTCTAAAAGACAGTGCGCCGTTTTTTGTACTCAGATGAGGACCACCGGTTTGATGAGATCCTTGGGCTTATCCTTCATGAGGAGGAGGGCCTCCTCCATGTGCTCGAAGCCGTGAAAGCGGTGGGTGAGCATCTTGCCGGGGTCCAGGCGGCCGGTGGCCAGCAGGGCGGCCAGCTTTTCCATGCGCAGCCGTCCGCCGGGCATCAGGCCGCCGGCGATGGTCTTATGGCCCATGCCGCAGCCCCACTCCGCCCGGGGAATGCGGACGTAGTCGCCGGAACCCAGGTAGTTGACGTTACCGATGCGCCCACCGGGCTTGAGCATGCGGATCGCCTGGTCAAAGGTATGCTCGGCATCGCCGCCGGCGACGATCACCTTGTCCACACCCTTGCCGTGGGTGCGCTCCAGGATCTGCTCCACGATGTCGCCGTCCCGGTAGTTGAGGACCTCGGTGGCGCCGTACTCCCTGGCCAGGGCCACACAGTTGGGACGGGACCCCACGGCGTACAGGTTGGCCGCGCCCCGGAGGGCCGCGCCGGCCACCGACATCAGGCCCACAGGACCGATGCCGATGACGCACACATCGTCACCAAACTGCACGTCGGCCAGCTCCACGCCGTGGAGGCCGGTGGGCACCATGTCGCTGAGCATCACGGCGGCGGCCATGTCCACCCCCTCGGGCAGATGGGCCAGGTTGGCGTCGGCCTCATTGACGTGGAAAAGCTCGCCGAACACACCGTCCTTGAAATTGGAGAACTTCCATCCGGACAGCATACCGCCGGAGTGCATGGAGTAGCCCGCCTGAGCCTCCAGAGAGCCCCAGTCGGGGGTGATAGCGGGGACGATCACCTTGTCGCCGGGCCTGAAGTCCTTCACCAGCGCGCCCACTTCCACCACTTCGCCCACGGCCTCATGGCCCAGGATCATGTCGTGGCGGTCGCCAATGGCGCCCTCCCAGACGGTGTGGATATCCGAGGTGCAGGGGGACACCGCCAAAGGTCTTACCAGCGCATCCAGCGGGCCGCAGGCAGGGGCCTCCTTTTCGATCCAGCCCACCTTGCCAATTCCCAGCATCGCAAAGCCTTTCATAGGAAATCTCCTCCTCTTGGATTGGATTGACAGGGGACCACTGCTCAGTCCCCGCTCAGTTCGGGCAGATACTCCATGGGGTCCACCGGTGCGCCGTCCAGCTTCATGGCAAAGTGGAGATGGGAGGGTAGGGCACTCTCGGCCAAAGCGGTTGCCCCCACCGAGCCGATGGTGTCCCCGGCCCGCACCATGTCGCCAACGGCCACAGGGGGCTGGGCCGCCAGATTGGAGTAGACGCTGGTCACACCGTCGCCGTGGTCAATAGTGACGGTGGTGCCCATCAGGTCGTCGTCATAGACGGCCAGCACCTCTCCGTCTCCGGCGGCCATGACCACCGCTCCGGCCTGGGCCACCAGGTCGAGCCCCTCGTGGGTACGCCAGTCTCCCATAGTGGGATCATAGGCCAGCGTCTCCAGGCTGTGGCCCCGCAGGACCTCCCCCTGAAGCGGCCAGACAAAGTAAGCCGCCGTAGGGGCCTCCTCCGTGGCTGCCGGTGCGGCAGAACTACTGGGCTTCGGGGTGGATGCAGCCCTTTGGGCCTGAGTGGGCTGCACTGGGGCAGGAGTGCCCGTGGCGGCGGTCTGGGGGGCGCTGTGCTCCGGCACCGTGGGGGTCACGGTGACCTCAATGGGACCCGACACCGTCTGGCCCGGGTCCTGAAGGGTGTTGAGCAGATACCAGCCCGAGAGGCCAATGGCGGCGACGCACAGGAATAGGACGATGTAGAAACCTTTTCCCGCAAAAAAGTCACCGGCGCGGTCTTTGAATGGTTGTTTCATGTGTTTTACACCTCCGACGCTATTGTGGACAGCCCCGCCGGGGCTTATACCGTTTCCAGACTCTGGGCGGCAGATTTTTCCCCCGAAAAATTTAATGGAATCTTAATCCGTTCTTTGTCAACCTTTGGTCTTCTCCTGCTACCATAGTTCTGAAAGCCTGGAGCGGCAAAAAAAGCTTGACCTTCCGCCCGGTGGAAGGTGTATCCTCGGAGATGTAAAAAAAGTTTAAACCTTCTCCCCAGCCGATTGACAGGGCGCCGGCCTTCCTCTAAGATATATGACAACCTGTCATATCCGAGAGGAGGAACGGCCATGCCCACCCCCACCTTTCTACGCCTGCCGGATGAGAAGCGGAACAGCCTGCTGCAGGCCGCCTGGCATGAGTTTGTCCGCGTCCCCTACGCCGATGCCTCTATCAACCGCATCATTCAGGAGGCCGGCATCCCCCGGGGCAGTTTTTACATGTACTTTCGGGACAAGGAGGAACTGTTCCGCTATCTGATGGAGCTGCGCCTGGAGGGGCTGATCCAGCTGCTCACCGACCTTCTGGACCAGCTGGACGGCGACCTCTTCGCGGCTCTGCCGGCCATTCTGGATGTGCTCACCGATGGGGAGCGCCGCCCTCAGGTGCGCGAGCTCTCCGCCGTGCTTCAGCAGAATCCGGGGATGAACCAGGCCGTCCTCCTCCAGGCGCTAGAGCCTCAGCGCCTGCTGGCGCAGCTGGCGGAGCATGTGGACCGCAGCCGCCTGGATCTGCGGGAGGAGGGCGACCTGGGGGAGATGCTCCAGATGCTTCTGGGAATCACCCTTCCGGCGCTATGCGCCGCCACGGGGGAGGGCGATCCCGCCGCGGTGCGGCGGCGCTACCGGCGCTGGCTGGAGCTTTTGCAGCGGGGCATGGCAGCCCCTGGTTCACCCGCCCGGCGGGAAATCGACAGTAACAGTAAGGAGTAGCTCTATGGAAACGATGCAAGTCAAACAGGACACCGAGCAGACCGAGCTGGAGACAGCGGCTCCCGCCTTCCAGCCTCCCAAGAAGAAGCCCAAGTGGCTCAAATGGATCAAGCGCCTCATCGCTCTGGCAGTAGTCGCCGCGCTGGTGATTTTCCTTCTGCGCAGCTGCGGCGGCGGGGGAAACACGACCGTCTCCAATACCTACCGCCTGGAACCCGCCTCCATGCAGGACCTCACCGTCTCTGTGACCGGCACCGGCACCATCGAGCCCATCCACTCCTATGAAGTGACCACCCTGGTGAAGGGCGAGATCCTGGAGGCCCCCTTTGAGGAGGGCGACACGGTACATAAGGGAGACGTCCTCTTCCGCATCGACGCCAAGGACGTAGAGACCTCCATCGAGCAGGCTCAGATTGCCGTGAACAACGCCCAGCTCTCCCTGGAGAGCGCCCGGCTCAACTATCAGGACCTGCTGAAGAACCAGGGCGACCAGAAGGACAATCTCCAGGTCAAGGCCACCGAGACCGGCGTGATCACCAAGCTCTATGTGGACGCCGGAGATACCCTCACTGCGGGGGCCCCCATCGCCGACATTCTGGACCGGGACCACATGAAGCTGACCGTCTCCTTCCACAGCGTGGACGCCGCCGCCTTCTCCGTGGGGCAGAGCGCCACGGTGCGGGTGGACGGCACCGGCGAGAGCCTCACCGGCTCCATCGACTCCATCGCCGCCACCGACAGCGTGGGCCCCGGCGGCACTCTGGTGCGGCAGGTGACCTTGGTGGTGAACAACCCCGGCGCTCTGTCCGACACCTCCACCGGCACCGCCTCGGTAGGCGGCAAGGACTGCGCCAGCGGCGGCACCTTTGCCTACGCCGCCAGCGGACAGGTGGTAGCCCTGTCCGGAGGCAAGCTGGAGACCCTCTCCGTCCAGGAGGGCTCTCGGGTCACCAAAAACCAGGTCATCGGCGCCTTTGAAGAGACCGACATGGCCACTCAGATCGAGAACGCCCGTATCGCCGTACAGAATGCGGAAAACGCGGTGCAAAACGCCCAGCTCACCCTGAAAAACGCCCAGGACAGCCTGGAAAACTACACCATCACCTCCACCATCGACGGCACCGTCATCGAAAAGAACCTGGACGTGGGAGATAACATCGACGGCACCTCCACCGCCGGTGCCTCCGCCACCGGGGTCACCTACCCCGCCGTCATCTACGACCTGAGCGCCCTCACCTTTGACGTGAACATCCACGAGCTGGACATCAACCAGATCCAGGTGGGCCAGAAGGTGGAGATCACCTCCAGTGCCGTGGACGGGGCCACTTTCACCGGCCATGTGGACAAGGTGAACATCAACGGCGTCACCACCTCCGGCACCACCAACTACCCGGTGACCATCCTCCTGGACGAGTCCGACGGTCTCCTCCCCGGCATGAACGTGTCGGCCCGTATCCTGGTGCAGGAGCAGGGCACCGCCCTGTGCGTCCCCATCGAGGCGGTGGACCGGGAGAATGGCGGCACCGTCCTCCTCCCCGGCCCCGACGCGGAGTACGACAAGGACGGCAACCTCCTCAACCCCGGCACCATTGAGCACCGCACCGTCACCCTGGGCCGCAACAACGACAGCTACATCGAGATCCTGGACGGCCTGAGCGAGGGCGAGCAGGTCCTCATCCAGAACCCGGTGGGCAGCAACATCATGGACATGGCGATGGGAGGCTGATCCCTTGGAACACCTCATCGAGCTGAAGAATCTCTATAAGATCTACCAGATGGGCACGGAGACCGTCCACGCTCTGGACGGCATCAACCTGACCATCGATCCAGGGGAGTTCGTGGCCATCGTGGGCCAGTCCGGCTCGGGCAAATCCACCGCCATGAACATCATCGGCTGTCTGGACGTGCCCACCAGCGGCACCTACCGCCTGGGGGGCGTGGACGTGTCCACCATGGATGATGACCAGCAGGCCGAGATCCGCAACAAGATGCTGGGCTTTATCTTCCAGCAGTACAACCTCATTCCCAAGCTGAACGTGCTGGAAAACGTGGAGCTGCCCCTGCTGTACGCGGGGCTCTCCTCCTCCCAGCGGCGGCAGCGGGCTCTGGCCGCCCTGGAGCGGGTGGGCCTGGCCGCCAAGTGCAAGAACCTCCCCAGCCAGCTCTCCGGCGGCCAGCAGCAGCGGGTGTCCATCGCCCGGGCCCTGGCGGGCAGCCCCTCAGTGATTCTCGCCGACGAGCCCACCGGCGCCCTGGACTCCCGCACCGGGCGGGAGGTGCTGGGCTTCCTCAAAAAGCTCAACCAGGAGGGGGACACGGTGGTGCTTATCACCCACGACAACTCCATCGCCGTCCAGGCCAAACGGATCGTCCGCCTCCAGGACGGCAAGATCATCTACGACGGCGACGCCAGCGACCCCCGGGCGGTGGTGCAGCCCACCGTCTCCGGCGAACTGGAGCCGTCGGAGGGCTTTAAAGAGGAGGCGCGGGCATGAACATCTCCCAGTCCTTTCGTCTGGCTCTGAAATCCCTGGCCACCAGCAAGATGCGGGCCATTCTGACTATGCTGGGCATCATCATCGGCGTCGCCGCTGTCATCGTCATCACCAGCCTGGGCAACGGCATGCAGGTAATGATGAACGAGCAGTTCGAAAAGCTGGGGGCCAATCTGGTCCAGGTCCAGCTCTTCTATGTGGACGGCAGCTCCCGCTCCATCAGCCCCGACGACATGGAGGAGCTGGTGGAGAAATACCCCCAGTACCTCTCCGGCATGACCCCCTATGTGAGTGTGCAGGCCAAGATATACCACAACTCCACCGAATTTGAGCGCACCCGCATCACCGGGGTGTCTGAGGCCTTCCTCAGCGACCGGGGCAGCACCATGAACGGCGAAACCCTGGGCCAGGGCCGCTTCATCAAGTTTGTGGACGTGGACCGGTACCAGAATGTGTGCGTCATCGGCTCCTACCTGGCACAGGATTTCCAAGGCAACCCGCTGGGCCAGACCCTCACCGTGGGGGGTGTACCCTACACCGTCATCGGGGTCCTGGCCCAGTCCGGCGACAACTCCGAGGGCAGCGCCGACGACATTCTCTACCTACCCTATACCAGCGCCCTGCGGCTGAACAACACTGCCGACGCCAGCATGTACATGTTTACCAGCACCAGCAAGGACACCGCCTCCGTGGCCAAAGGCCTCATTGAGGCCCGGCTCTATGAGACCTATCAGGACGATATGGCCTACTATGTCATGACCTCTGCTGAAATGATGGACATCATGAACACCATGACCAACACCCTCATGGTAGTGCTGGTGGCCATCGCCGCCATCTCCCTGCTGGTGGGCGGCATCGGCATCATGAATATCATGCTGGTCTCGGTCACCGAGCGCACCCGGGAGATCGGCATCCGCAAGTCCCTGGGCGCCAAGCGCCGGGCCATCCGCAGCCAGTTCATCATCGAGGCCGGCACCACCTCCGCCATTGGCGGGATCATCGGCATCCTGCTGGGCGTGGGTCTGGCCAGCGTGGTGGGCACCCTCATCTCCGCCACCATGAGCGGCGGCGTCACCTTCACCGCCGTCCCCACCGTCTCGTCGGTGGCCACCGCCTTCGGCGTGTCAGTGGGCATCGGCGTTCTCTTCGGCTATCTCCCCGCCAACAAGGCGGCCGCCCTCAACCCCATCGACGCGCTGCGCTACGAATGAGGCCGGGCAACCCTGAACAGAAGGAGCAACGAATATGAAAAAACGTATCCTCTCCGCGTTTCTGGCCCTGGTGCTGACGGCGGGCCTTTGTACCTCCGCCCTGGCCGCCGCCCCCGTCCAGGACGAGGCCGCCCAGGTCCTCGCCGCGCTGGACATCATGTCGGGGGATGAGAACGGGGACCTCCACCTGGAGCGCACCATCACCCGGGCGGAGTTCACCCGCATGGTCATCTCCGCCTCCCCCTACCGGGACAGCGCCGGCTCCGCCGCCAGCGTGGCCCCCTATCCCGACGTGCCCCGTACCCACTGGGCCGCGGCCTATGTCCAGGCCGCCGTGGCCGCCGGATATGTCTCCGGCTATCTGGACGGCACCTTCCGCCCTGACAACCCCATCACCCTGGCGGAGGGCGTCACCATGGTTCTCACTCTCCTGGGCTACGAGAAGGGCGACTTCACCGGCGCCTGGCCCGCCGGTCAGATGGCCGCCTACCACAGCCTGGGGCTGGACGAGGGCATTACCACCGGGCAGGATTCCGCCATGACCCGCCAGGACGCCCTGTACCTCTTCTACAACCTCCTCACCGCCCGCACCAAGACGGGGAGCTTTTATCTCAACACCCTGGAGCCCACCCTGAACCTGGTGGACGCCAGCGGCACCCTGGACCGGGTGGCCCTGGTGAATTCCGCCATGGACGGCCCCATGGTGGCCGAGAGCGGCTGGCAGAGCCGTCTGCCCTTTGACGTAAACACCGCCACCGTCTACCGGGACGGCCGGACCTCCACCCTCAGCGCCGTGCAGCTCCAGGATGTCGTCTACTGGTCGGAGCCCATGCGCACCCTGTGGGCCTACTCTAAGAAGGTCACCGGTACTCTGGAGAGTGTGAGCCCCAACGTCAGCGCCCCCACCTCCATCACCGTGGCCGGCCAGACCTACGCCCTGGAGACCCAGGATGCCATCTACGCCTGCTCCGATCTGGGCACCTGCCGCACCGGCGACCTGGTGACGGTGCTGCTGGGCCGCAGCGGTGGCGCGGCGGCTGTGCTTGGCTCGGACACCAGCACCGCGGACAGCAATCTGGTCTACGGCATGGTCACCCAGGTGGGCAACCACACCTACACCGACGAGAAGGGCAACTCCTACACCGAGAAGGCCGTCACCCTCATCACCACCACCGGCTCCACCGCCACCTATCCCGTCCAGTCCAGCATCAGCTTCCAGGAGGGCGATCTGGTGCGGGTCACCACCGAGGGCGGCAGCGTCCAGGTCAAGCGCCTGACCACCACCTCCCTGGAGGGAACCGTCTCCGCCGACGGCAAGCGGCTGGGGAACTATTCCCTGGCCGACAACGTGGCCATTCTGGACACCTATGACGACTCCGCCGCCATCCGGGTCTACCCCAGCCGCCTGGCCGGCATGAAGCTCAGCGGCAGCGTGGTCCGCTACTACTCCACCAATGAGCAGGGCGAGATCGACCAGCTCATTCTCAAGGAGGTCACCGGCGACATGCACACCTACGGCGTGCTCACCGACGTGACCGAGGTGAACGCCGGCATGACCACCATGGGCACCTATACGGTGGATGTGAACGGCACCGAAAGTACCATCGTATCCAGCAACACCGTCTATGGCGTCAAGATCGGCCCCTGCGTGGTGAAGGGGTCCCTTCAGGCCCCCGACCGCATCTCCAACCTGACCGAGGTGAAGCTGGACGGGGTCACCGGCTCCACCGCCCTCACCGACAGCAACCAGAAGTTCACCATCTGGGAGCACGCGGCGGTCTACGAGGTGCGCGACGGGAAGTATTACCTCTCCAGTCTGGACCGGGTCACCGGCGGGGATTATACGCTCACCGGCTACTACGACAAGGCCCAGAACCAGGGCGGATGCATCCGCGTCCTCCTGGCCCGGGCCCAGTAACATAAAAACCGCCGGGCGGTCCAGATGGACCGCCCGGCGGTTTTGGTTCGTCTTACCGGCAATTGCGCCGGTACAGCTCCCGCAGGCCAAGCAGCAGGAGATTCTCGTCATAGTGGATCTCGTGTTTGCAGAACGGCAGGACCACGCCCATGAGGCCGCCGGTGGCGACCACCGTCACCGGCTCGCCCAGCTCTTCCTCCACCCGGTCCACCAGGCCGTCCAGCATGGCGGCGTTGCTGTAAATGGCGCCCGCCTTCATGCAGTCCACGGTGTTCTTGCCGATGAGGTGGGCGGGGGGCTCCTCCAGATTGATGAAGGGGAGCTGAGCCGCCCGGCTGGACAGCGCGTCCATGGAGAGGCGCAGCCCCGGCACGATGACGCCGCCGATGTAGCTGCCCTCCCGATCCAGCACCGACATGGTGGTGGCGGTGCCCATATCAAAGATGACCATGGGGGGCTTGTAGAGGGACAGAGCCGCCGCGGCGTCTACCAGCAGGTCGGCGCCCACCTGGCCGGGAATGTCCATCTTGATCTGCATGCCGCCCAGATCCATCTGGTTGGTCACCACCAGAAAGGTCTTGCCGGTCAGGCGCTCCATGGCCTTGCCCAGCACATACCGCAGCTCGGGCACCACGCTGGAGAGGATCCCCCCCTCCACGGCGGCCAGGTCCACCCCCTGCTCGGCCAGCAGGCCCCGCAGGAGGAGCACGAACTCGTCCACCGTCTTGTTCCGGTCGCTCTGCATCCGGAAGCTGAAGCGAAGGGTGTCTCCCTCAAAGCCGCCCACCACGGTATTGGTATTCCCCACGTCCAGTGCTAAAATCATGGTCCAGTCTCCTTTTTCCTGTGCTCAGGCGTTCTCCAGCTTCAGAGCCTTCTGAAGCGGCAGGGTCACCAGCGGCACGATGACCGCGGCGCAGATGGCCTCCGGGACACCGTTGGTGCCCACCACACCCAGGATGGTGGCCACCACGGCCTCCACCGGGATGCCGTTGGCGGCGGCGTAGGCCTGGCGGAACACGATGCCGATGGTGCTCATCACAAGGCCGGTGTTGACCAGCGCGCCCACCACGGCGGCGATGGCCAGCCACAGGGCCCGGCGGCCCAGCTTACGGCCCAGGAACCGGTTGAGCAGTTTGTACACCGCCCAGGCCGCGGGGCCGATGAGCATCCGGGGCACCAGGGAGATAAAGAGGGCCCAGGGGCTGCCGTGCTGGGTGCCCGGCGCGGCGATGAGGGGCGAAAAGGCAAAAGAAAGCACTCCCGGCACCATGGTGTTCTTCACGATGCTGGTCAGGCCGAACACCGCGCCCAGAAAGGCGCCCTTCTTGGGTCCCATCAGGATGGCCCCGATGATGACGGGGACATGGAGGATGGTGGCCTTGATGAGGGGCAGGTCGATGAGTCCGATGGGCGTGGCGGCCATGAGCAGAATGATGGCCGTGAACATGGACAAGAGCACCATGTCTTTGGTGTTTGTCCTCCGCGTGACGGTAGTGGCGTTTGCTGTCGTATTCAATTGAAAAACCTCCTGCTGCCGTTCTCCCCTTCCTTCCGGGAGATACAGCGCAAAATAAAATACGGCCCGTGGCGCTTCGTCCGGCCCCCTGCCGTCCCATCCGGGTACAGCGGGGACCTTCCGCGTCCTGGCCGTACCCCATTATAGACAGTCCGGCGGCAAATTGCAAGGAAAAAGTAAATTTATACCATGCCGTTTACACCGGAGGCGGAATTTGTTATACTGGAGAAAAATGCCCCCCGGGGCAGAATCGAGGGACCTTCCATGCTGAAAGGGAAAACCGTGCTGCTGGGCGTCACCGGCGGCATCGCCTGTTATAAGGCCGCGGCGCTGGCCTCCGCGCTGGTCAAGCAGCACTGCAACGTGCAGGTGGTCATGACCAAAAACGCCACCGAATTCATCGCCCCGCTCACCTTTGAGAACCTGACGGGCAACCGGACCGTGACCGACACCTTTGACCGCAACCACACCTACCAGGTGGAGCACATCGCCCTGGCCGACCAGGCCGACCTGGTGCTCATCGCCCCGGCCACCGCCAACGTGCTGGCCAAGCTGGCCCACGGCATCGCCGACGACATGCTCACCACCACCGTTCTGGCCTGCAACTGCCCGAAAATCGCGGCCCCGGCCATGAATACCAAAATGTATGAAAATCCGGTGACTCAGGATAATCTGGCCACCCTGCGGCACTACGGCTGGGAGGTGCTCACCCCCGCCGCCGGGCGTCTGGCCTGCGGCGCGGTGGGGTTGGGGAAGATGCCCGAGCCCGAGGACCTGCTGGAGAGCGTGCTCCACGCCCTGAGCCATGAGAAGGACATGGAGGGCCTGCGGGTGCTGGTCACCGCCGGACCCACCCGGGAGAGCCTGGACCCGGTGCGCTACCTCACCAACCATTCCACCGGCACCATGGGCTACGCCATCGCCCGGGCCGCCGCCGCCCGGGC
>DYBS01000003.1:34714-39566 GCA_019418525.1 Clostridiales bacterium | reverse complement strand
TCATGGAGATGCCGGAGCACTCGATGTGCCAGCCGGGGTAGCCCACGCCCCAGGGGGAGTCCCATTTGAGGGCCTGGTCCTCAAATTTGCTCTTGGTGAACCAGAGGACAAAGTCGGCCTTGTTGCGCTTGTTCTGGTCCTCCTCCACGCTGTCCCGGACGCCCACGGCCAGATCCTCCTCGTCGTGGTCGTTAAAGACATAGTAGCGCTCCAGCTTGGAGGTGTCGAAGTACACGTTGCCGCCGGCCAGATAGGCGTAGCCCTTGTCCAGCAGGGTGGAGACGATCTTGATATACTCGTCGATGCAGCCGGTGGCGGGCTGGACCACGTCGGGGCGCTTGATGTTCAGCTTCCGGCAGTCCTCGAAAAAGGCGTCGGTGTAGTACTGGGCGATCTCCATGACGGTCTTGTGCTCCCGCTTGGCGCCCTTGAGCATCTTGTCCTCACCGGTGTCGGCGTCGCTGGCCAGATGTCCCACGTCGGTGATGTTCATGACCCGGTTCACATCGTAGCCGGAGTAGCGCAGGAACTTCTCCAGCACGTCCTCCATGATGTAGGAGCGCAGGTTGCCGATGTGGGCGAAGTGGTACACGGTGGGGCCGCAGGTGTACATCTCCACGTGGCCGGGGGTGTGGGTCTGAAATTCATCCTTGCGGCGGGTGAGAGAGTTGTAGAGTTTCATGTTCTTGTATCCTTTCCCGCTCATACGAGCGTCAGTGTCAGGCATTGGTGCGGCGGGACTCCTCGTCCATCATTTTTTCCAGAAATTCCAGCCGGGAGGAGAGGGCCTGCAGCTCCTTCTGCACCGGGTCGGTGACGTGGATCTGGTCCACCCGGGAGGCGTAGTCCACCTTTTCCCCGGCGATGCGTACCACCCGGGCGGGCACACCCACGGCGGTGGCGTTGGGAGGGATCTCCTTTAGCACCACCGCGTTGGCGGCGATGCGGGCGCCGTCCCCCACCTTGAAGGGGCCCAGCACTTTGGCGCCGGTGGAGACCATCACGTTGTTGCCCAGGGTGGGGTGGCGCTTGCCCTGGTCCTTGCCGGTGCCGCCCAGAGTGACGCCGTGGTAGATGAGGCAGTCGTCCCCCACCTCGGCGGTCTCGCCGATGACGATGCCCATACCGTGGTCGATGACCAAGCGGCGGCCGATCTTCGCGCCGGGGTGGATCTCAATGCCGGTCCAGAAGCGGCTCCACTGGGAGACGAACCTGGCCAAAAACTTCAGATTGTGACAGTAGAGGAAATGGGCAATGCGGTGGTAGATGGTGGCGTGTACGCCGGGGTAGAGCAGAAAGATCTCCAGCTTGCTCCGGGCCGCCGGGTCGCGGGCCTGATAGGCCGCCAAGGTCTCGCCTAAACGAGTCATAGAATGTGATCCCCTCCCTCAAAAATAAAAAACGCCCCTTATGCCCCAAAGGCACAAGAGGCGGCTTTTCAGTCGCGGTTCCACTCTTGTATTCACTCACAGCCGGTCCAGCAACCAGCCCGGCCGGTAACGGCGGCCTGCCGGGGGCCATTACGCCCCGCGCTCCCGGGCGCACTTCACATCCTCCGCCGTGGGCGCGCTTTCAGCCTGAACACGCCCTCTCTGTCCGTCCGGGTGAGATGCTACTTTTCCCGTTCTTCACGCTCTCATTGACCATTATATTACCATGCTCTCTCCGGGGTGTCAAGTGCTTCCAGGGGCTTGTCAGACTGGGGAGTTTCCGGTACAGTATAGGAAAGGGCCTGCGGGCCATAACACACAGGAGGTACACCATGATTTTTCTCTGCTATCCCAAGTGCAGCACGTGCAAGAAGGCCCAGGCCTGGCTGGACGCCCACGGAATTTCCTATGACCTGCGGGACATCAAGGAGCAGAATCCCACCCTGGAGGAGCTGAAGGAGTGGCACGGCCGCAGCGGACTGCCCCTCAAGCGCTTTTTCAACACCAGCGGTATGCAGTACCGCGCCCTGGAGTTGAAGGACAAGCTGCCCGGCATGAGCGAGGAGGAGCAGTTCGCCCTCCTGGCTACCGATGGGATGCTGGTCAAGCGCCCTATGCTGATTTCCGACGGCTTCGTGCTGGTGGGCTTCAAGGCCGCCGACTGGGCCGCCGCGCTGGGCGTGGAGGAGTAAAACGGCCACTCATTTCCAGGAGGCCCGGAGGGTATGCGCTCGCCGCGCGGGCGTCCTGCGCGGACAGCGCCCCATTTCTTTTTGCGAAAAGAAATGGGGGAAAGAAAAAGCGGAGAGGGGAACTTCTCGTTCCCCTCTCCGCTCCCCTCCAAAAGGGCGGCCTTTTAGGGGCCGCCCCAATTGCCGGGGTACAACAGCTGATTCATAGGCACCAGGCCTGGTTTTTGTTCCACCGGAGTAAGGAAATCCCTCCGCAGTGGAAGATAAGCCGGGGTGCACCTTGGGGGAGTGCAGAGGGGGGTATCCCCCCTCTGCGCTTTCTTTCCCACCGCTTTCTTTGCAAAGAAAGCGGTGCTCCCGCCGAGCAGGCGGCCTGTGCGGCGAGGACAAGCTATCTTTCTTACTTCTGCAGGGCCGCGTCGCAGTAGGCGCAGCACTCCACGCCGGAGTTCATCTTGGTCAGCGGGGGCAGATAGTGGTCGGTCTGGGTGATGCACCGGGGGTTGGAGCACACCGGAGTGGTGCCGATTTCCACCGGCTCGGGCTTCATGCGGGGCTGGTTGGCCAGGTCCGAGAGGATGGCCATGCGGGAGAACATGCCGTAGCGGGCCTGCTGGAAGTAGGCCGCGCGGGGATCGTCGTCCACGTCCAGGGCGATCTCGTCCACGCGGGGCAGGGGGTGCATGACCAGCATGTTCTTGCGGGCCCGCTCCAGCTTGCGGCGGGTCAGGACGTAGATGCCCTTGTTGCGCTCGTACTCCAGGGGATCCACGAAGCGCTCCCGCTGGATACGGGTCATGTAGAGCACGTCCAGCTGGGGAATGACATTCTCCAGACCGGTGACCTCCACGCTCCACAGCCCCTTCTCCTTCATAAAGGAGCGGATATACTCAGGGATCGCCAGCTCACGGGGGGAGATGAGGTAGAACTTGACGTTGTTGAACTTGGCCAGAGCCTTGATGAGGGAGTGGACGGTGCGGCCGTTCTTCAGGTCGCCGCACAGACCGATGGAGATGCCATCCACGCCGCCCAGCATCCGGGTGATGGTGGTCAGGTCGGTGGTGGTCTGAGTGGGATGCATGTGGCCGCCGTCACCGGCATTGATAACGGGGACATCCGAGTAGAGAGAGGCGGCCTTGGCGGCACCCTCCCGGGGGTTACGCATGATGATCACATCGGCATAGCCGGAGACCATCTTGATGGTGTCCTTCAGACACTCGCCCTTGGCCACCGAGGAGGAGTTGGGGTCGGCAAAGCCGAACACCGTGCCGCCCACCCGCAGCATGGCGGTCTGGAAGGAAAAGTTCGTACGGGTGGAGGGCTCAAAAAACAGGGTGGAGGCCACACGCCCTCTGCAGGCGTCCATAAAATCGGCGGGGTGGTCAATAATAGCACTGGTACGCTGATACAGTGCTTCCCACTCCGCCCGAGACAGATCTCCAAAATCGATCAGATGCCGCATGCCCATCTTCTCCATTCCTTGTCGTATTTTTTTCAAATTATCTTACCACATTTCTCAGGCGGCGACAAGGAGAACCTACGTTTTTTTTTCATATCTTTTTGCCAAATCTGCCGGGCCCTTCCCGACGGGATTCGGCAGGGTAGACAGAGAGCCTAGACCCGGCGCAGTTCCGCCAGGGCTTCTTCCAGTTTCCGGCGGGGGAGCCACGCCGACGCGGCGGCCAGGAGCTGCTCCAGGGTGACCGTCCGGGCCGCTCCGGTCATGGGGTGGCGCAGGGCGGCGGGAAAGCGCTTTTGCAGCACCGCACGGGAGCGGGGGTCGTCCAGCAGCTCGCCCACGGTGATCTTACCGTTTCTCAGATCCAAAGTGGATCACCTCCAAAGGTCAGGATACCCCAGTGTATGCCGGGTCCAGGCCGGATTTGACGGAGGCGGATCAGGGGCGGTATAATGGAGAAAATTTTTGCATAAGGAGGAAACGCTATGCTTCAGACCTTCCGCGGACACACGCCCGCCCTGCACCCCGATGCCCGGGCGGCGGAGAGCGCCGTACTGGTGGGCGCAGTGACGGTAGCCGAGCGGGCCAGCATCTGGTACGGCGCGGTGCTGCGGGGCGACTGCTCCACCATCCGGGTGGGGGCGGGCTCCAATATTCAGGACAACGCCGTGCTCCACTGTGACGAGGGCTTTCCAATGGAGGTGGGGGCCGACGTGACGGTGGGCCACGCCGCCGTGCTCCATGGCTGCACGGTGGGGGATGGCACCACGGTGGGCATGGGAGCCATCCTGCTCAATGGTTGTATCATTGGGAAAAACTGCCTTATTGCCGCGGGAGCCTTGGTGACCCAGAACGCCGTGATCCCCGACGGCAGCCTGGTCATGGGCGCTCCGGCCAAGGTGAAGCGCCCTCTGCGTCCAGAGGAGCTGGAGAGTCTGAGTCAGAGCGCGGAGGAGTACCGGGAGTTGGCGGAAGAATTGCTGCCCCGGGCGGGGAAGTAGGTATATTCCGTTGGTGAACGGGCCATACTGGGACTATCACCGGAAAAGGAGGTCTGTTCCCATGAACATGAATCACAACCCCAACCACAGCATCAAGTGTTCCGTCTCCAACTGCTCTCACCACTGTGCGCAGGACTACTGCACCCTCAACGAGATCCGGGTGGGCTGCAGCGAGAGCAACGCCAAGTGCTGCGCGTCCACCGAGTGCGCTTCCTTCCAGCTGGGCACCAGCGGCTGCAAGAACTGAACCGAGCACACGAGCTCATAGCC
>DYBS01000003.1:21737-34704 GCA_019418525.1 Clostridiales bacterium | reverse complement strand
CCGCCTGCATTTTTAGTGTGGAAACAGGGAGACAGAGACAGCGGGGCCACAGAGGGCGGAGGCGGGCGAAAAGAAGAGAATGAATACATGCTGTTTCCGGCGAAACTGGGTGTGCTCTGCCAGAAATAGGGGGAAAGAGGAGAAGAGACACAGGATTTGGTGTTGTCAACCGACATGGACGCAAGATGTGGAAAAGTCGGTGGATAATGTGGATAAGTGGAAAACCGGGCGGCGCCGCTGGCGCCGCCCGGTTCGATTACAGAGGGTTTTCAACAGGTTGCACAGAAATGTGGATTCTGTCAATCTTTTTTTGCAGGAGACACAGACAGTGCCGCCCATCAGGGAAAGAAGCATCACCACCGGTGTGAGCCAGTAGGTCTGCTCCGACCAGATACAGGGTGTGAGGGACAGGGCGGAGAAGGTGCCCTGCCAGGAGTCATAGTACCCAGTGGCGGTGTACCACACCGCCTTTAGAAATCCGTGCCCGGCCTGGACAGCTTGATGGGTAAAGATGCCGTAGCCGTAGTCGTCGTCGGCGGCCCGGGCAAAGCGGCCCAGCGAAACAAGGGGAAACCAGGGAGAAGAAAAACAGCGCCGCCAGTAGCCAGGGCCACAGGCGGGACCAGTGCCTGTGTATGGAGAAACGCCTCCTTACCGGAAATTCGGTCAAAAACACGCAATTTCTTTCCGCCATTGTAGCAGGAATGTGCTATACTTGCAAGGTAAGAGAGAAAGGAGCGTGTTTCCAATGCGAATGTTACCAGCAGCCCTGGCGGGGCTCACCCTGATGACGGCCATTGCCGCGCCGGTGTCCGCGGCGGCCAGCTACCCCGACCTGAGCCCCAGCCACTGGGCCTATGACGATATGGACCGGGCCCGGGATCTGGGCATCCTCTCCGGCGTGCCCGGCGGTGGGATGGACCCCAGCGGGACCCTGACCTGGGGCCAGTACCTCACCATGCTGGGCCGTACCTTCTACCGCAGCGACTACGAGGCCGCCCCGGCCGGGGAGAACTGGGATCACCGAGGCTATTATGCGGCGCTGAGTACCGGTCTTTTGAAGGAGAATGACGTGCTGTCGGTGAGCCTGGACACCTTGGACCAGGCCATCAACCGCCAGGAGGCCGCCGAGCTCCTCTACCGCCTTATGCCGGAGGACAGCTCCAATAGCTCCAGCGGCAGTTGGTGGTGGGGGGAGCGGGACGCTCAGAAAGATCTGAGCGACTGGAACTCCATCCCCGAGGTCTATCAGGACGCAGTGGAGGCCCTCTATGAGGCCCGCATCATCAGCGGCACCAGCGACGGCACCTTTGCCGGAGAAAAAACTCTGGCCCGGGCCGACGGCACGGTGCTGCTGATGGGCCTGCTGGAGACGGTGGATGACCAGCACCGGGGCGAGAAGCTGACTGTCACCATCCACGCAGTGGACGATTCCGGCAAGGCCATCCAGACCCCCTACACCGCCCAGGTGGAGGTGGGGGAGCGCTATTCCGCCCTGGAGGAGCCCTACGGTTATGAGTACGACGGCTCGTACAGCTACGCCTTCAGCACCGTCTCCACCGAGGCCACTGTCACCTACCGTAAGCTCTCGGCGGCGGAGCTGGCCCAGAAGGAGGCCGAGGAAAAGCTCAGCCAGGGCGAGATGACCGTGGAGGAGTACTATGCCCAGGACTTCTGGCTGAAATTCCAGGGGGAGAACAGCCGGAAGTACCTGCTCCTCTTCGGGGATACCTCCATTCGGCGCTTTGCCGACCAGGCTACCGCCCAGGCCCACATGACCACCGTCACCGTGCCGGTGTGGAAGCTCTCCAATGGGAAGAAGGTCTCCTCCACCATGAGCTTCTCCGTCCACGCCGCCATCGCCGAGGATGTGAAGGCCATCTTTACTGAGATCTACAACGACCCGGAGCAGTTCCCCATCCACGACCTGGGCGGCTACTCCTGGCGGGGCGACACCGCCACCGGCGAGCACAACTGCGGCACCGCCATCGACATCAACGCCAACGAGAACTATCAGATCCGGGACGGCAAGGCTTTGGTGGGCACCCTCTGGCAGCCGGGTGTGAACCCCTACTCCATCACCCCCGGCGGCTCGGTGGTGCGTATCTTCGCCGAGCACGGCTGGAGCTGGGGCGGCGACGCCTGGGCCTATGACAGCGATGCCTCCACCGGTTATCACGACTACATGCACTTCTCCTATATGGGGATGTGACCCACAGCGGCGGAAATGGGCCGGCTCCTCACTCTGGGAGCCGGCCCTTCGGCGTGGAGGAACCCTGCGGCTCCGTCCGGCATAGAAAAAGAGCGGTGTCCGTGCTACCGGGACAAAAACAGACCGGGGAGTCCAAGAGCGAAAGAGTGCACAGAAAAGGGAAGAGGTACCCTGCATTTTTTGGGGAAATTTTTCAAAAGATTTGGATAAAAAGCTGGCGAAATCTGGAGATATTACCTTGATTTTAGCGCATTAAATTGATATAATACCAATCACCCCTCCGTGGACCACTGTCCCGGAGGAGAGAACAGGGCAGATCCTGCCCAGCCGATGAAAGGGGTATACTCATGGAAAACCATCGCATTTTCAACTTTTCCGCTGGCCCCTCCATGCTTCCGCTGGAGGTGCTCACCCGTGCCGGGGCCGAAATCACCAACTATGGCGGTTCTGGCATGTCCGTCATGGAGATGAGTCACCGTTCAAAGGCGTTCGACCGTATTTTCCAGGATACCAAGGCTAAGCTGCGCACCCTGCTGAAGGTGCCCGACAGCCATGAGATCCTGTTCCTCCAGGGGGGCGCTTCCACCCAGTTCTCCATGGTCCCTCTGAACCTGATGACTCGGACCGGTAAGGCCGACTACGCGGTGACCGGCAACTTTGCCAAGATCGCCGCCAAGGAGGCCGGCAAGTACGGCACGGTCAATCTGGCCGCCGACACCTCCGACTGCAACCACACCCGCATCCCCGCCCAGGAGGAGCTGAAGCTGGACCGGGAGGCCTCCTATTTCTACTATTGCGCCAACAACACCATCTTCGGCACCGAGTGGAAGTACGTCCCCGAGACCGGCGATGTGCCCCTGGTGTGCGATATGTCCTCCGACATCCTGTCCCAGCCGGTGGATGTGAGTAAGTACGGCATTATCTTTGCCGGGGCCCAGAAGAACATGGCCCCCGCCGGCCTCACGGTGGCCATTGTCCGGAAGGACCTGGCGGGCCACGAGATGCCCATCACTCCGCTGATGCTCTCCTACGACACCATGATCAAGAAGGACTCCATGTACAACACGCCGCCCTGCTGGTGCATCTATATGCTGGGCCTGGTGCTGGACTGGATCCAGGAGCAGGGCGGTCTGGACGGCATGGTGAAGCTGAAAAAGACCCGGGCCGGCATGCTCTACGACGTGCTGGACGAGTCCAAGATGTTCCGCTGCCCGGTGGAGAAGGAGTCCCGCTCCGACATGAACGTGGTCTTCCGCACCGGCGACGAGGAGCTGGACGCCGCCTTCGTGAAGGCCAGCACCGAGGCCGGGTTCTCCAACCTGAAGGGCCACCGCCTGGTGGGCGGCATGCGGGCGTCCATCTACAACGCCATGCCCGTAGAGGGTGTGGAGAAGCTGTGCGATTTCATCCGCGCCTTTGAGCGCAGCCACTGAGAGGGAGGAACATCGTATGTATGCTATTAAGACTATGAACAACATCGACCCCGCCGGGGTGGATGTGCTCACCGGCGCCGGCTTCCAAGTGGGGGCTGAAGTCACCAACCCCGACGGAATCCTGGTCCGCTCGGCCTCCCTCCACGAGATGGAGTTCAACCCCGCCCTGCGGGCCATCGCCCGGGCGGGAGCCGGCACCAACAACATCCCCCTGGACCGCTGCGCCCAGGCGGGTATTGTGGTCTTTAACAGTCCCGGCGCCAACGCCAACGCCGTAAAGGAGCTGACCATGGCGGCCCTGCTGATGGCCTCCCGTAACCTGGTGGGGGGCGCGGCCTGGGTGCAGGAGCAGGCTCAGGCCGGGGCCGACCTCTCCACTGTGGTGGAGAAGGGCAAGTCGGCCTTTGCCGGACCGGAGATCATGGGCAAGACCCTGGGCGTGGTGGGCCTGGGCGCCATCGGCGCGCTGGTGGCAAACGCTGCCCTCGCCCTGGGCATGGAGGTCTACGGCTATGACCCCTACCTGTCGGTGGAGACCGCCCTGCGGCTGGACCGGCACGTCCACTGTGTCCAGGACTGCGGTGAGCTGTGGCGCAACGCCGACTATGTGACCCTCCACCTGCCCTATATGGACTCCACCAAGAACACCATCAACGCCCAGGTGCTGGAGCAGTGCAAGCCCGGCGTCCGGGTGGTGAATCTGGCCCGGGGCGGTCTGGTGGATGACGAGGCCATGGCCGCCGCTCTCCAGAGCGGCAAGGTGGGGCGCTACGTCACCGACTTCCCCAATAACCGGATCATCCAGGCGCCCAACGTGGTGGCACTGCCCCACCTGGGGGCCTCCACCCCGGAGAGCGAGCTCAATTGCGCCGTCATGGCCGCCAAGGAGCTGCGGGAGTACCTGGAGAACGGCAACATCCAGAACTCGGTGAACTTCCCCAACGTCTCTATGGAGCGGGGAGGCCTGCCCCGGGTGTGCGCGCTGCACCGCAATATCCCCAACATGCTGCTTAAGCTGACCACCGTTCTGTCCGGGGCGGGGTTCAACATCGAGCACATGACCAACAAGGCTCGGGGGGAGTATGCCTATACCATGATCGATCTGAACGCCCCTGTGCAGGAGGAGAGCCTGAATGCCCTGAGGGCGGTGGAGGGCGTGTTCCGCGTCCGCCTCATCCAAGGCCGCTGAGATACCGTATCACAGAGAACGCCGGTTGGAACTTCCAACCGGCGTTCCTTCTATTTCCATGGCTTTTCTGCAAAGTTTTTGGTACAATAAGGGCCAATTTACCGAGAAAGGCAGGAAATAATCATGCAACGATGGAAACGCGCCGCCGCGGCGCTGCTCCTGTTGGCGTTGGCCGCGGTGCTCCTACCCGCCCGGCCAGCCGCCGCGGAGCAAGACACTTTTCGAGTGGTGGGCTACTACCCCTACTGGGAGCCGAACAAGGTGGAAAAGATCCAGTACGACGTCCTCACCCACATCAACTACGCCTTCGCCATCCCCACCAGCGACGGGGGACTGCTCCCCCTGGAGGGACAGAACCTGGCCCGGCGTATCCTGCGGGAGGCCCACGAAAACGGCGTGCAGGTGCTCCTGGCGGTGGGGGGCTGGAGCTATCAGAATGTCCCTCTGAATTCCACCTTTATTTCCGCCACCGCCACAGCGGAGAAGCGGACCCGCTTCGTGAAAGCTATCGTAGCTATGTGCGAGGAGTACGGCTTTGACGGGGTGGATATGGACTGGGAGTACCCCCGGATCTCTGACGGTACATACCGGCAATACGAGGCGTTCATGTTGGAGCTGGCCGACGCGCTCCACAGCCGAGGGCTGCTCCTGACCGCGGCGGTGCCCGCCGGGGTCTCCCCCCAGGGCACTCCCTACCGGGACAGTATGGGCCAGACCGACGCGGTGCTGAACGCGGTGGACTGGATCAACGTCATGGCCTACGAGGGCGGGGACGGCGCCCAGCACTCCACCTATAACTTCGCCGTCTATGCCGCCGAGTACTGGACCGAGCAGCGGGGCCTCCCCGGAGACAAGGTGGTGCTGGGCGTGCCCTTCTACGGTCGGGACCGGTATGTGCCCTACGGGGACCTGCTGGCGGCAGTGCCCAACGCCTGGGAGCGGGACAGTGTGGTCTATCAGGGCAGTACCATCTGGTATAACGGTATCCCCACCATCACTGCCAAGACCAACTACGCCCTGGAGAAGCTGGGGGGCGTGATGATCTGGGAGCTGAGCCAGGACACGACGAACCGGCCGTACAGCCTCCTGAGCGCCATTGGCCGCGCTGTGGCGGCGCGCCGCCCCTTCACCGACATCCCTGCCGGAAGCTGGTACGAGGCGGAGGTGTACGCCGCCTATGACGCGGGGCTCATGCAGGGGGTGGGGGGCACAGCCTTTGCGCCCCAGCGTACTCTGACCCTGTGGGAGGGAGTGGCCCTGGCCGCCCGG
Source organism: Clostridiales bacterium (assembly GCA_019418525.1). GTDB lineage: Bacteria > Bacillota > Clostridia > Oscillospirales > Oscillospiraceae > Pseudoflavonifractor_A. The sequence continues at coordinate 28,601 of DYBS01000003.1, read as the reverse complement.
GTCCACCGCATCTACACCGCTGGGACAGATGACCTGGAACCGGGAAGGCCCTGGTATGAAGTTTATGTAAACTATTCTCTGGAAAATAGTATCCTGGACGCCGCGCCCACGCCGGCCGAGGGGGTGGCGGTGCTGACCCGGGGAGGACTTGCCACCCTGCTGGCCCGGGCCCTGCCGGAGGAAGCCCTGGAGGCCATTAATTCGGTGGAAAGCATCCCCGACGTGGAGCGCTCTCATCCCCAGGCAGATGCCATTTACCGCCTGTTCCGCGCCGGGGTGATGGTGGGGACCGACGATTTTGGAACCTTCCGGCCGGAAAATTCTCTCACCCGGGCGGAGGCAGCTGCGGTGGTACTGCGCATGACCGACCCGGACCGGCGGGTGAAGCTGGAAACAAAAAAGTAACAAGAAGTAAAAGAATCGAAAATCTTTGCCGTTTGCCCTGCCGAAGAGTGACATAATTGCAATTCATGTTTGACAACCTGGAAACAATGTGTTACAATTTGGTTACAGTTTTTAATCCAACTTTAGGAGGTACGCAATGGCAGGCGAAAAATTACCGCTGGTCTATAAGGGCCATCCTCTGCGCAGAAAGGACAATTTGATTTACTACGGCAGCATGGCCGATAAATATATCATCATGATTCAGGTGATGGGCACCCGCAAGGTCAAGGATCTGGACGTGGCCAACAAAGTGCAGGTGCAGCTCCAGCTCACCGATCCCGACCTGAAGAGCCGGGACCGCGTGGTGAAGAAAAGCGAAAAGGACAGCCTCTACGCCGCCATGGATGTGGCCGCCGTTTGGCTGGACCGGGCTCTGTCCGGAAAGTAAGCACCGTTCGAAGATGGAAAATTGGCCGCTGTCGGGGCGGCCCCGAATTTGAAAGGGAGGTCGTATACCAATGATAAGTTCCAAAACGCTGCGTATGCTGCTGGCTACCGCCGCTGTCTCCGGCCTGTGTATGGTCAGTGCCGCCGCCACCAGTATCGGCATTGGCACCGTCAACACCGACGCGCTCCGGCTGCGTCAGACCGCCAGCACCGATTCCGCCATTCTGGCCACCGTTTCCGAGGGCGAGAAAGTGATCGTTCTGGCCAACGCCGGCAACGGCTGGTACAAGGTGGACTACAAGTCCGTAGAGGGCTACATGTCTGCCGATTACCTGACGGTAGCCACTCAGGGCGACGCCGCCATTGGTTACGGCCAGGTGAACGCCGGTGGTTCTACTCTGAACATGCGCAGCGGCCCGGGTACTGGATACAGCAAGGTGGCCACCCTGCCGGATAATGCCACCTTCCAGATCACCGGTGTGAATGGAAGCTGGTATAAGATCTCCTACAACGGCCAGAGCGGCTATGTGAGCAGCGAGTATGTGGATACTGTCAAGGCCATTACCTCCCGCGGCGAGTCCACCACCGCTGCCTCCACCTCCAGTATCGGTTCTCAGATCGTGGCCTATGCCAAGCAGTTCCTGGGCACCCCCTATGTGTACGGCGGCAACGGCCCCAACTGCTTTGACTGCTCCGGCTTCACCAAGTATGTGTACGCCCACTTCGGCGTGACCCTGAACCGCACCGCCACCGACCAGCTGGCCAACGGCACCGCCGTCTCCAAGAGCCAGCTGCAGCCCGGTGATCTGGTGTTCTTCCGGGCCAACACCACCAAGCCGGTGTCCCACGTGGGCATCTACATTGGCGGCGGCCAGTTCATCCATGCCTCCACCAATACATATTCCGTGCAGATCGACAACCTGAACACTGGCTACTACAACAGTGTCTATGTGTACGGCCGTCACATCATGTGATACCTCCCAACCCGACAAAAACCCGGGCTGTTCTCATTGAGAACAGCCCGGGTTTTTTACTTGGCGGTCGCCTTGGGTCAACTCAGCTCGAACATACCGTGATAGAGCTGGTAATACTCGCCCTTCTGCTCCAGCAGGGACTGGTGGTTGCCCCGCTCTACCACCTGGCCGTGCTCCAGCACCAGGATGGCGTCGGCGTTGCGCACGGTGGAGAGCCGGTGGGCGATGACGAACACAGTGCGTCCCTCCATGAGCTGGTCCATGCCCTTCTCCACCAGCGCCTCGGTGCGGGTGTCGATGGAGGAGGTGGCCTCGTCCAGGATGAGCACCGGCGGGTCGGCCACCGCCGCCCGGGCGATGGCCAGCAGCTGCCGCTGGCCCTGGGAGAGGTTAGCGCCGTCGGCGGTGACCAGGGTATCGTACCCCTGGGGAAGTCGGCGGATAAAAGAGTCGGCATTGGCGATCCTGGCCGCCCTCTCCACCTCCTCCTGGGTGGCGTCCAGCTTGCCGAAGCGGATGTTGTCCGCGATGGTACCGGTGAAGAGGTGAGTGTCCTGGAGCACGATGCCCAAAGAGCGGCGCAGGGCGTCTTTCTGGATGTCCCGCACGTCGATGCCGTCGTAGGTCACACGCCCACCCTGCACGTCGTAGAAACGGTTGATAAGGTTGGTAATGGTGGTCTTGCCCGCGCCGGTGGAGCCCACGAAGGCGATCTTCTGCCCCGGTTCGGCGTAGAGACTGATGCCCTTCAGAATGGGGTGGCCCGGCTCGTAACCGAAGACCACATCCTCAAAGCGCACCGCGCCCCGGAGGGGAGTGCTGCTTCCGTCGGGTTTGCTCCACTTCCAGGCACCCTTCCTCTGAGCGGGGACCAGGTCCACCTTTCCCTCGTCCACCTCGGGGGGCAGGTCCATCACCTCAAAGACCCGCTCGGCGCCAGCCAGAGCGGCCAGCAGGAAGTTGCTCTGCTGGGTGAACTGGTTGATGGGCATGGCGGACTGTCGCACAAAGACCAGATAGCTGGCCAGGCTCCCCACGTCGGTGAGGCCCTTCATGGCCATGAAGCCGCCCAGTACCGCCACGATGGCGTAGTTGAGATAGGAGATGCTCACGACCGCTGGAATCATAGTGGCGGCGTAGGCTTGGGCCCCGGTGCCGGAGCGGCGGAGGGCCTCGTTTTTCTCCTCAAAGATTTTCTGGCTGGCGCTCTCGTGGTTAAAGACCTTCACCACCTTCTGTCCGGCGGTCATCTCCTCAATAAAGCCGTCCAGATCGCCCAGGCTGCGCTGCTGGCGGTGGTAGTAGCTCTTGCTCCGCCGGGCGCTGAAGCGGATATAAAGGAACATGGCGATGTAGCACACCGCCACCACCAGGGTGAGGGGGGCGTTGAGGATGAAGAGGAGGGTCAGGGTGCCCACCACCTGAATGAAGCTCTGGATGACCATGGCGAAGCTGTTGTTCAAGGCGTCGGCGATGGTGTCCACGTCATTGGTGAAGTAGCTCATCACATCGCCGTGGCGCTGTTGGTCGAAAAAGCGCAGGGGCAGCTTCTGGAGGTGGGAGAACAGGTCCCGCCGGATGTCGAAGAGGATCTGCTGGGCGGCCTTCACCATGGTCTGGGTGTAGCCGAAGGAGCAGAGGGCGCCGGTGAGATAGATGCCTGCGGTGAGGGCCACGGCCTGGATGAGATGGGAGCGGCCGCCCTCCACCAGACCATTGACCAGGGGCCGGATCATGTAGGTGCCCAGAAGGTTACAGAGGGCGCTCACCGTCACCAGCACTGCCACGATAAGCAGCAGGAACTTGTGCCGCCCCATGTAGGACAGCAGGGTGCGCAGGGTGTAGCGCAGATTTTTGGGTTTTTTACCGCTGATCTGTCGGGCCGGCATGGCTGTCGCCTCCTTTCATCTGGGACGCGTAGATCTCCTGATAGATGGGGTCGTGCTCCAGCAGCTCCTGGTGGGTGCCGATGGCGTGGATCTTGCCGTCGTCCAAAATGATGATCTGATCGGTGTGCATCACCGAGGTGAGCCGCTGGGCGATGATGATTTTGGTCATATCAGGGAGGGCGGACAGGGCCGTGCGGATCTTGGCCTCGGTGGCGGTGTCCACCGCGCTGGTGGAGTCGTCAAAGATGAGGATTTTGGGGTGTTTGAGCAGCGTGCGGGCGATGCACAGCCGCTGCTTCTGGCCGCCGGAGACGTTGACGCCCCCCTGGCCCAGGTCAGTGTCCAGTCCATTGGGCATCCGCTCCAGAAATTCGTCGGCGCAGGCGGCCCGGCAGGCGCGCCACAGCGTCTCATCGTCGGCGTCCGGGTCCCCCCACTGGAGGTTTTCCCGCACGGTGCCGGAGAAGAGGACGTTCTTCTGAAGCACGATGCCCACCGCGTCCCGCAGGGCGGTGAGGTCATACTCCCGCACGTCCCGACCGCCCACCTTGACCACGCCCTCCGTGGCATCGTAGAGCCGGGGGATGAGCTGCACCAGGGTGCTCTTGGCCGAGCCGGTGCCCCCCAGGATGCCCACGGTTTGGCCGGAGGCGATGTGCAGGTCCACTCCGGACAGGGCGTACTCCTCCGCGTCGGCGTGGTATTTAAAGGAGACGCCCTCAAAATCCACGCTGCCGTCGGGCACCTCCTCCACCGGATGGGGCGGGGAGGTGAGCTCCACCTCCTCGCTGAGCACCTCGCTGATGCGCCGGGCGCTGGCCAGGGAGCGGGTGAGGAGCAGAAAGACATTGGAGATCATCATGAGGGAGTTCATCACCTGGAGCACGTAGCTGAGAAAGCCGGTGAGCTCGCCCACCTGAAGGGTGCCCGCCAGGATCATATTACCGCCGAACCACAGGATGAGCACCACTGAGGTGTACATCACCAGCTGAAAGGCGGGCAGGTTCAGCACCGCGTAGTGGAAGGTCTTCTGGCTGGTCTCCATAAGCTCGGTGTTGACGGCCTGGAACTTTTCCTCCTCGTACTCGCCGCGGACAAAGGCCTTCACGGCCCGGATGGCGGTGAGCCCCTCCTGGACCACGTGGTTGAGCCCATCCACCGCTCGCTGGAGGCGGCTGTACATGGGGGCCACCCGGCGCACGATGAGGAACAGGACCACGCCCAGGATGGGGGCGCACACGAAAAAGACCAGAGCCAGCTTGGCGTTCATCACAAAGGAGAGCCCCACCCCCATCAGAAGCATCACCGGGCTGCGCAGCAGGGGCCGGAAGCCGCCGTTGATGGCGTTCTGGAGCACGGTGACGTCGGTGGTCATGCGGGTGACCAGGGAGGAGGTGTCAAAGTGGTCCAGATTGGAGAAGGCGTAGCGCTGGACTTTTTCGTACTGGGCCTTGCGCACCTGGGCGCCCCAGCCGTAGGCCGCCCGGGCGGCATAGCGGGCGTAGAGGAGCCCAGTGATGAGGGAGAGAACGGCGCATACCACCATCTGTGCCCCCTTGACCAGCAGGTACTGGAGGTCGCCGTTCATCACGCCCACATCGATGAGGTCGGCCATCAAGACCGGGATGAGAAGCTCAAATACCGTCTCCACCAGCACCAGCAAGCCGCCGATGACCATGTCCCGCCGGTAGGGGCCCAGATAGCGCAGCAGACGGCGCAGATCACTCATAGCTGTTCCTCCTCTCCACCATGGAGGTTCCGGTAGGCCCGCCGGAGGTAGTCAGAGAACTGCGCCCGCTCCTCCGGCGTGAAGCCCTGGAGAGCCACTTCCTCCACGGCCTTGCCCTCCCGTTTCCAGGCGGCAGTGGCCGCCTGCCCGGCCTCTGTGAGTGAGAAGAGGTCGCAGCGGCGGCTGCCCTCATCGGGCTCTCGGGAGACGAAGCCGCCCTTCTCCAGCACGTCCAGCATCCGGCATACCGCCGCCGGGTCGATCTCAAAGTACTCGGCCAGTTCCCGCTGCCGGCAGGGCCCGTGGGCCGCCAGGTAGGAGAGCAGCTTGGGCTGTCCCGGCCCCAGGCCCAGCTCCCGCAGGCAGGGCTGGAGCCGGTTGCGGTGGGCGTGGAACGCCCGGTAGAGCAGCATCTGAAAAGTCCGCTCCATGGTCCATCCTCCTTTGATTGATATGTCAACTGTTGATATATCAATTATATTAACTTTTCCGCTCTTGTCAAGCCGACAGCGGGGAGGTTGACTTCCGGCCCAGCGTTTGCTATGCTCTAACCATTCCATGGAAAGGATCGATGTCTGTATGCATCCATCGCGTTTGTATATGCTTCCCGCCGCCGCTCTGGCACTGGCGGTGACCCTCACCGCCTGCTCCGGCGGAAATGCCGCCTCTGATCCCTCTGCGGCACCGTCCGCAGAGCCCTCCGCTGCGGCCACTGCCTCCGCCCAGCCCTCGGCCAGCGCCAGCAGCACGCCGGAGAGCGGCTCCTCCGACTCCGGGGAAAAGGCCGGAGTGCTCAGCACCTTCACCGCCACCGATCTGGACGGAAACGAGGTGGACCAGTCCATCCTGGAGGGTCACAAGTTGACCATGGTCAATGTGTGGGGCACCTTCTGCGGGCCCTGCAAGCAGGAGATGCCGGACCTCGCTGAGCTCCATGAGGAGTACGCCGACCAGGGCGTGCAGATCGTGGGCCTGGTCAGCGACGTGCTCACCCAGGATGGCTCCCTGGACGAGAGCCTGGTGGAGGAGGCACGGACCATCGCTTCGGAGAGCGGCGTCACCTACACCAATCTCCTGCCCACCGGTGACATGCAGAAGATCGTCATGCAGATCTACGCCCTGCCCTCCACCTTCTTCGTGGACGAGACCGGGGCACAGGTGGGCACCCTCTACATGGGCGCCAAGGACAAGGACGGCTGGGCCGCCGTCATTGACGAGATGCTGGAGGAAGTGGGATGAGCGCCGTCAAGCGCTGGGCTCCGGGGGCCGTTCTGGCGGTGGTGGGGCTGGTGCTGATGCTGGCGGGCTTTGGCGCGGGGGGCGCCGACGTGGTGTTCAGCAAGGCGGTCAACATCTGCCTGGAGTGCATCGGCATTGGGTAAGGTACTGCATGGACTGAGACGCCGGGCCCGGCTCCTGGTGCAGCTGGGCTGGGCCGCCC
>DYBS01000003.1:15917-21727 GCA_019418525.1 Clostridiales bacterium | reverse complement strand
GGCAGCGTCAGATGTGTATAAGAGACAGGTCCAACGGCTATGTCCAGGGGGTTCTGGGCGGCAAGATCTGGCGGGGCGGTTCCAAGGCATTCTGTGTGCCGGGCCTCAACTGCTACTCCTGCCCCGGCGCGCTGGGAGCCTGCCCCCTGGGCTCCCTCCAGGTCACCCTGGCCACCCACAGCGGCCGGGGCACCGCCTATGTGCTGGGCTTCCTTATCCTGGTGGGAGCCCTCATCGGCCGGGGCGTGTGCGGGTGGCTGTGCCCCTTTGGGCTGGTGCAGGATCTTCTCCACAAGATCCCGTTTCCCCAAAAGCTGCGCAAGCTCCCGGGGGACAAGGTGCTGAAGTGGCTGAAATACCTGTTGCTTGTCGGGTTTGTGGTAGTGTTGCCCCTCTTCGCGGTGGACGCCTTCGGACAGGGCACCACCTGGTTCTGCAAGTACGTCTGTCCCTCCGGCACCCTCCTGGCCGGGTGGCCCCTGGCCGCCGCCAATGAGGGCCTGCGGGGGGCGCTGGGGTGGCTCTTCACCTGGAAGAGCGCCATCCTGATCGTGCTGATCTTGCTGTCGGTGGTAGTTTACCGGCCCTTCTGCCGGTACATTTGCCCTCTGGGTGCGCTGTACGGCCTTTTTAACCCGGTGTCCCTGGTGCGCATCCGGGTGTCGGAGGGCAGGTGCGTCTCCTGCGGGGCCTGTCAGAAGGCCTGCGGGCTGGACATCCCGGTGTGGAAAACCCCCAACAGCCCTGAGTGCATCCGCTGCGGCAAGTGCTTTGCAGCCTGCCCCCATGCGGCCCTCTCAGTGTCGCCGGGGAAGAAGGAGATTTCCTAAATCATACGCCGCCCCTGGACAAGGGGCGGCGTATGCCGTATCATGGTACTAAAAACAGACGAGGAGGTTTCCCTATGGCCACCTATCTTCTGGCTCTGGACCAGGGTACCACCAGCTCCCGGGCCATCCTCTTTGACTCGCACCAGAACATCGTGGGCGTGGCCCAGAAAGAGTTCAACCAGTTCTACCCCCGGGAGGGCTGGGTGGAGCATGACGCCATGGAGATCTGGTCCTCCCAGTACGGCGTGATGATGGAGGTCATCGCCAAGACCGGCGTCTCTCCCAAGGAGATCGCCGCCATCGGCATCACCAACCAGCGGGAGACCACGGTTCTCTGGGACAAGGAGACCGGCAAGCCCATCCACAACGCCATCGTCTGGCAGTGCCGCCGCACCGCGCCCATGGTGGACGAGCTGCTGGAGCGGGGGCTGGGGGACCACATCCGCGCCGTCACCGGCCTGGTGCCCGACGCCTATTTCTCCGCCACCAAGATCGCCTGGCTCCTGGACCACGTGGAGGGGGCCCGGGACCTGGCGAAACAGGGGCGGCTCCTCTTCGGCACGGTGGACACCTGGCTTCTGTGGAAGCTCACCGGCGGGGCGGTCCACGCCACCGACTACACCAACGCCTCCCGCACCATGCTCTTCGATATCCACCGCCTGTGCTGGGATGAGACGCTGCTCCAAGCGCTGAACATCCCCGAGAACATCCTCCCCGCCGTGGCCCCCTCGGGCACGGTCTATGGCCGCACCGACATCCAGGGCGTCAAGGTCCCCATCGCCGGTATGGCGGGCGACCAGCAGGCCGCCCTCTTCGGCCAGACCTGCTTTGCCCCCGGCGACGCCAAGAACACCTACGGCACCGGCTGCTTCCTGCTGATGAACACGGGCAAATCCCCCTGCGTCAGCCAGAACGGCCTCATCACCACCCTGGCCGCCACCGCTGCCGGCGGGGCGGTGGAGTATGCCCTGGAGGGTTCCGTCTTTGTGGGCGGGGCGGTGATCCAGTGGCTGCGGGACGAGCTCCACTTCTTCACCGACAGCCGGGACGCGGAGTATTATGCCCAGAAGGTGGAGGACACCGGCGGCGTGTACCTGGTGCCCGCCTTCACCGGCTTGGGGGCCCCCTACTGGGACATGTACGCCCGGGGGACCATGGTGGGCATCACCCGGGGCACCAAGCGGGAGCACATCATCCGGGCGGCCCAGGAGTCCATCGCCTATCAGGTGGCCGACCTGGTGGGGGCCATGGAGAAGGACACTGGCCTCCCCCTGTCCTGCCTGCGGGCCGACGGCGGCGCCAGCCGGGACGGCTTCCTCATGCAGTTCCAGGCCGACGTGCTGGGCCGGGACGTGGTGCGCCCGGTGGTGCGGGAGACCACCGCCTTGGGCGCGGCCTTCCTGGCGGGCCTCACTGTGGGGGTGTGGAAGGACCGGGAGGAGCTGCGCGCCCTCTGGTGCCGGGATACCACCTTCGCCCCCGCCATGGAGGAAAACCGCCGGAACGTGCTTCTGGAGGGCTGGCACAAGGCGGTGGAGCGCAGCCGGGGCTGGGCACGCTGATGGAAAATCTTTTCGTGGGGCCTCTCCTTTTCAGTCCTTTTTCCCTTGCGGCCTCTGGGAGAAAGTTGTAAAATAGAACTGATGTTAGACAGGAGGCCCAAACCATGCAGATTGACTCTTATTCCTTTGACTGCGGCCAGATTGACGGTTTTAACCGCCTGGTGGCGCTGGGCGTCAAGTCCCTGGCCATGCTTCGCCCCCAGCCCAGCCGGGAGGCGCAGGAGGCCCTGATCGAATACGCCCACGAGAATTGCCGCCGGTACGGGACCAAGCTCTACCCGGAGGACGATCCCCTCGTCACCGACCTGCTTCCCCTCTCGGAAAGCAAGGGAACGTATAACATCCTGCTCTACCGGGATGACCATGTGATCGAGGACTACATCCGCCTCAAGGAGCGCAAGGAGTCCATGGTGGCCAACCGGGTCTACTTTGGCGGCAACCGCAGCCGGGTGGCCTGGGACCTGGGACGGCTCCTCTCCTATCCGGAGGAGGCCATTCGCCGGCTCATCGCCGACAACACCGACAAAGAGAGCATTTCCACTACTTAAACGAGCCAAACAGGGACCGCCTGGCGGTCCCTGTTTCTGTGCGTATCGGGAGGAATTTTGTTGAAGCAGCACTATAAAGGCATCCTGTGTATTCTGTCCGCCGCCTTTTTCTTCGCCCTCATGGCCCTGTTCGTGCGGGAGGCGGGGGATCTGCCCTCCATTCAGAAGAGCTTTTTCCGCAATCTGGTGGCTATGTTCGCCGCCGCCGTGCTGCTTCTGCGAAAACCGGAGAAGGTGACCATGACCGGGAAGAGCTGGTGGTACCTCTTCCTGCGGGCCCTCTTCGGCACGCTGGGGGTGCTGGGCAATTTCTACGCCGTGGACCACCTGCTCCTGGCCGACGCCTCCATGCTGAATAAAATGTCCCCCTTTTTTGCCATTCTGTTTAGCTTCTTCCTGCTGCGGGAGAAGATCACGCCGGTCCAGGGGGCCCTGGTGCTGATGGCCTTCGGCGGGGCGGTACTCATCCTGCGGCCCAGTGGGGAAAACCTGGACCTGTTCCCCGCCCTCATCGGGCTGGCGGGGGGCGCCTGTGCGGGTCTTGCGTACACCATGGTGCGGTGTCTCAGCCAGCAGGGGGTGAAGGGGCCCTTCATCGTGTTCGCCTTCTCCGCCTTCTCCTGTCTGGTGACCCTGCCGGTGCTGGTGCTGGACTTCCACCCCATGACCGGGGAGCAGCTGGGCTTCCTTCTTCTGGCCGGTGTGGCCGCCGCGGGGGGCCAATTCTCCATCACCGCGGCCTACTCCTTCGCCCCGGCCCGGGAGCTGTCGGTGTACGACTACACCCAGGTGCTCTTCTCCGCTTTGCTGGGCTTCCTTTTCTTTCAGCAGACGCCGGACTTCATCAGCTGGCTGGGCTATGCCGTCATCTGCGGCGCGGGGGTGCTGATGTTCCTCTACACCAAGCGGCAGGACGCCAAACAAGATTAAAAAATGGTCACGCTCTTGAGAGCGTGACCATTTTTTTACTTCGCCGCCCGCCAGGCGGAGAGGGACCAGGTCTGCCAGCTGGAGGCCTCATTGGCGGCCTGCTGCCGCTGCTCCGCCACCAGATAGTGGCTTTCGGGGAGCTCCTCCAGCAGGTCCAGGGTGTCATAGGAGAGCGTGCCCAGATAGTCGGCGTCGATCCACTGGATCTGCCCGGACTGATAGGCGTTCACATTGTACCGGGCCACAATGGCGTCGGGCCCCACATAGTTGAAGAGGAGCCACACGGCGATACCCGAAGCAAAGCAGATGCGGAAAAAACCGAAGGAGGGGACGAACACCTTTCGCAGGGCGCAGACCAGGCAGACGGCCAGGAAGGCCATGGCCCAGTAGGTGAAGAGCCGCTTCAGCGAGAGGCCATACACCGTCACATAGAGGGTCATCCGGGCGCAGGCGGAGACCAGGAGCACCGCCGTGAGGGCGATCAGCACCACGGACAGGGCGCGCACGCCCTTCCAGAGGGTCGCCTCCCGGCGGCTGAACTGAACGCAGGAGAGGACGGCGGTCAGGTTCAGCAGGGCCACCCACACCAGCTGGAAGAAGCCGCTGCGGGCGTACTCGGCGTAGCTCACGCCCACCTCGGCCACGTAGGCCTCGCCGCCGAAGAGGGCGGCCAGCTGGGTGCCCAGGAAAAACACATAGGTCACGTCCAGCAGCAGGAGGAGCACCAGGGGCATGGCGGGGTCCAGCCCGGCGTGCTCCGTGGCTTTCGCGTTAGAGGGGGCAGTCTCCTTGGGGTAGCGGAGCTGGTAGAGGAGGGAGAAGAGGAAGGGGGTCAGGATCAGTGCCAGCACCACCCGGAAAAAGGCGCTGCCCAGGTTTTCCTGGAGCCACTGGACCGCCTGGCTGGTGACCGAGGCGAACACCGCGTCGGCCGAGCGGAGGAGGGGGAGCACGATGCACAGCAGGGCGATGCCCACCGCTCCGCCGCCCAGGGCGGCCAGCAGGCGCTTCTGCTTGGCTCCCTTGCCCAGGGAGGCGAGCACCGCCCCCACCGAGGCCATCCGCCCAAAGAGCCCCTCCAGAAAGAGCCCAGCCCGGCGGAGGAGCATGGAGGGCTCCCACCACTGCCCGGCGCCGGGGGCGCCCTCAAAGAGCTGCACCGCGATGAGGCAGAAGAGGAGGAGGTAGTTCAAAAGCCGCAGGGAGAAGTTGGAGAAGAGCGCGAAGGTGAGGGTCAGCAGGGCGGTGGCCAGCAGCAGCAGGCGGCTCGCCCGGGTGGCGAAGGCCGCCTTCCCGCTGTGCCACCACCGCAGGGCGTAGAAGGCCACCACCAGCACCACCATGCCCAGGCCCGGGAGGTACCGGCTGTACAGGAGGACCTGCACCGTCAGCAGGGCGATGAGCAGGGTCAGGGGGAGAGCCACTTTGTCCCGGGTGTCCACGTGCCACACCGGCTTGGGCCGCACCACCACGGCGGGGCGCTCGACTTTGGGCTGGGCATCGGGGGCGGGGACTGGGTTGGAAAGTTCAGACATGGGAAACTCCTTTCAGGACTGGGGCGGTTCGGTCTCGTCGGGGACGTATTCCAGAATGTCCCCCGGCTGACAGTCCAGCGCCCGGCAGATGGCCTCCAGGGTGGTGAAACGCACCGCTTTGGCGTGGTTGTTTTTTAAAATGGACAGATTGGCCAGCGTCAGGTCCACTTTCTGGGCCAGCTCGTTTAAACTCATTTTTCGCTTGGCCATCATCACGTCCAGATTGACGACGATGGGCATTTCCGTACACCCCCTAAATAGTCAGGTCGTTCTCTTCCTTCAGCTCTGCCGCCTGACGGAAGAGGGCCGACATGACGAGGCACAGCAGGCCTCCCATGAAAAAGACCGGTACAAAGAGGGCGTTGTAGGTGAGGAGCGGCGCCAGGCTCCCGTAGTAAAAGAACC
>DYBS01000003.1:0-15907 GCA_019418525.1 Clostridiales bacterium | reverse complement strand
GAAGCAGCACACCGCCGCCCGGCGGAGATTTTGCCCATTTTCCCGGCAAAAGGGTGTGCCCCGCAGGATGGTATTTAACACCCGGCGGGCCTGCCAGAGCATCACCGCCGTACACACCCCGCAGAAGAGGAGGAAGCAGGTGAGGACTACGGTGTAGGAGAAATTGTCCCGCCACGCGCCCAGCAGCAGCAGAAAGAGCTGGAGCGGGGGAGAGAGGTAGAAAAAGTCGTCACCCGGCGCGGGGGGCGGCGCGGTCAGATTGGAGAGCAGCTCATGGACGGGAATCCCGCTGCTGAGGAAGGACACCAGCACCGGCACCAGGGGCAGCACCAGCAAATTACAGAGAAATGTGACGGTCACCAGGATCTTCAGCACCCAGGCCAGCTTTTGTACTCCGGTTCGTTCCATGGGGACGACCTCCTTTCGGGGATAGCATAGCACCGGGCATATCGAAAGTCAATCGAAATTTATTGAAAAACGATAAATTAAGAAAAGCGTAAGAAAAACCGCCCCTCCCGAAGGAGGGGCGGCATAGGAGATTTAGCCTTGGAAAAGGGAGCGAACGATGAGCACACCCAGGAAGAGGATCAGCGCGAGGATTACAATGGCGTAGACCCGCCGCAACAGCTTTTTTCCCTCCTGGTCCTGCTTGGCGGCGAAGTTCTGTACCCCGCCCAGAGCGGCAAAGAGGATGACGGCAAAGATATTGAAGGCGATCAGGGTCCCCTCCCGCTTCTGGACCAGATTGACCATGGCAACCACAATCCAGACGCCGGAGAGAAGGAACCACACGTTGAACCGTTTCATAATCTTATGCCTCCTTTTGGAAAAATAGAAGTGCGTCAGCGCACCTGGACCCGGCTGAAAAACTCCCCGATGGGGGCGGCGATGAGCAGGTCGGCCTGGCTGTCGTAGGGGGTGGGGCTCTTGTTGATGAGGACCAGGCGCTTGCCCTCATAATACTGGATGAGGCCCGCCGCCGGGTACACCGCCAGGGAGGTGCCGCCGATGATGAGCAGGTCGGCTTGCTGAATGGCCCGCAGGGCCCCCATCATGGTGTTCTGGTCCAGGGCCTCCTCGTAGAGCACCACGTCCGGCTTGACAATGCCGCCGCACACCGGGCAGCGGGGGACCCCCTCCTGCTTCAGAATGAAGTCCAGATCGTAGAACTGGTGGCACTTCATGCAGTGGTTGCGGTGGACCGAGCCGTGGAGCTCGTACACGTTTACGCTGCCGGCGGCCTGGTGGAGGCCGTCGATGTTCTGGGTGACCACCGCCGTCAGCTTGCCCGCCTGCTCCAGCTCGGCCAGCTTCCGGTGGGCGGCGTTGGGCTTTGCGTCGGGGAAGAGCATCTTATTGTGATAGAAGCGGTAGAACTCCTCCGGGTCGCGCTCAAAAAAGGTGTGGCTCAAAATAGTCTCCGGGGGATAGGCGTACTGCTGGTTATAAAGCCCATCCACGCTGCGGAAGTCCGGGATGCCGCTCTCGGTAGACACACCCGCGCCGCCAAAAAAGACGATGCGGTGGCTCTCGTCCACCCACTGCTGAAATTGTTCCAGTTTCGTTTCATCCATACATGGACCCTCCATTTCTCCGGCCTCTTTCCGGCTCGTTTTTCCTGTGGTATAATCGTCCCTACCTTACATGAAACAGGACGGATGACCATGCGTTACTACTTTGCCCCCATGGAGGGGATCACCAGCTATCTCCACCGCGCCATCCACCGGCGTTTTTTCCCCGGTGTGGACCAGTATTACATGCCCTTCGTCTCCCCAAGCCAGGGCCACGCCTTCACCAAGCGGGAGAAGGCCGACCTAAGCCCCGAGCACAACGCCGGGGTGCCCGCCGTGCCCCAGCTCCTCACCCGCCGGGCGGAGGACTTTATCTGGGCGGCGGGGGAGCTGGCTCACATGGGTTACCGGGAGGTGAACCTGAACCTGGGCTGTCCCTCCGGTACCGTCACCGCCAAGGGAAAGGGCTCCGGTTTTCTGGCCTTCCCGGAGGAACTGGAGCGCTTCCTGGACGAGATCTACGGGGCGAATCTGCCCATTGACATCTCCATCAAGACCCGGCTTGGGGTGAGGGACGAGGGGGAGTTTCCCGCCCTGCTGGAGCTCTACAACCGCTATCCGGTGAAGGAGCTGACCATCCACCCCCGGGTGCAAAAAGATCTGTACCGCCTGCCGGTGCGCCCGGCGGCCTTTGCCAAAGCGGCGGAGGCGTGTAAACTCCCGCTGTGCTACAACGGGGACCTGTGCACCGTGGCCGACTGCCAAAACATCGAGGGGCAGTATCCCCAGGTGGAGGCCCTCATGCTGGGCCGGGCCCTGGTGGCCGACCCCGCCCTGGTGCGCAAGATCCAGGGCGGCCCGCCCGCCACGGCGGGAGAGCTGGAGGCCTTCCACAACGCCCTCTATGACGCCTACACCGAGGCCTTCGGCAGCCGGAGAAATGCCATGCTGCGGATGAAGGAGATCTGGTACTACCACATCCACCTCTTCCGGGACCACGACAAGCACGCCAAGCACATCCGCAAGGCCCGGGAGACCGGGGATTTTGAGGCGTGGACCGCCTCGGCCTACCGGGAGCTGGAGCTGCTGCCCGAGCTCCCCCAGGGGTTGGACGACGGTACGCCCTGGAACTGAGTTACTCCGCGGGCTGGTAGAAGTCGCACCAGGGCCGCAGGGTGCAGCTCTGGCAGTCCGGCTTGCGGGCCATGCACACCGCCCGGCCGTGGAGGACCATCCGGTGGCAGAAGTCGTTGGACTCCTCCGGCGGGAGGACTGCCCGGAGCTGCTGCTCCACCTTCACCGGGTCCTTGGTGCCGTCGGTGAGGCCCAGCCGCCCGGCGATGCGGATGCAGTGGGTGTCGGCCACCACCACGCCGGGCACGTGGTACACGTCGCCCAAAATCAGGTTGGCGGTCTTTCTCCCCACGCCGGGCAGCTTCAAGAGCTCCTCCATGGTGTCGGGGACCTTGCCGCCGTACACCTCCAGCAGCATCCGGGAGGCGGCCACGATGTCCCGGGCCTTGGCCCGGAAAAAGCCGGTGGAGTGGATGTAGGACTCTACCTCCGCCACGTCGGCCTCCGCCAGGGACTCCAGGGTGGGGAAGCGGGCGAAGAGAGCGGGGGTGACCTGATTGACCCGCTCATCGGTGCACTGGGCGGCCAGGCGGACCGAGAACAGGAGCTCGTAGGGCTTGGGGTACTGGAGGGAGCACAGTCCCTCGGGATAGAGCCGCTTGAGCTCCTCCGCGATGGCCAGCACATGGGCTTCTGGTTTCATTGTGAATCACCTCATTGGTTTGGTGCCTCCATTTTAACACAGGTTTTACCGAAAAACGATATGGCCCTTGAAAATGCGGGTTGTATTTTGTTGACCGCTCGGCTATAATCAAAAACAATACCGAAACCCGGCAGTTTGCTGGGTGCGATTCGGAGGAGGAGGAACTGACCATGGTGAAAGATCTGATGGATTACGTTCTCGCACACGACCCGGAGGTGGGACAGGCCATTCGGGCTGAGTTTGACCGGCAGCACCGGAATATTGAGCTCATCGCCTCGGAAAACTTTGTCAGTGAGGCGGTATTGGCCGCTATGGGTTCCGTTTTGACCAATAAATACGCCGAGGGTTACCCCGGTAAGCGCTATTACGGCGGCTGCCAGTGTGTGGATGTGGTGGAAAATCTGGCCCGGGATCGGGCCTGCAAGCTCTTCGGTGCCGACCACGCCAACGTGCAGCCCCACAGCGGCGCGAATGCCAACTATGCGGTCTACCAGGCCCTGTGCAATGTGGGCGACACCGTGCTGGGCATGGACTTGGCCAACGGCGGCCACCTGACCCACGGCAGTCCGGTCAATTTCTCCGGTAAGAATTACAACATTATCTCTTACGGCCTCAACGAACAGGGCTATATCGACTACGACAACGTCCGGGACATGGCCCGCAAGTACCACCCCCGCATGATCATCGCGGGAGCCTCGGCCTATCCCCGGTTCATCGACTACGCCGTCTTTGCCGACATCGCCCACGAGGTGGGGGCCTATCTGATGGTGGATATGGCCCACGTGGCCGGCCTCATCGCCGTGGGGCTCCACCCCTCGCCGGTGCCCTATGCCGATGTGGTGACTACCACCACCCACAAGACCCTCCGGGGCCCCCGGGGCGGCATGATCCTCTGTAAGGAGGAGCTGGCCAAGAAGATCGACTCGGCCATCTTCCCCGGCAGCCAGGGCGGCCCTCTGGAGCACGTCATCGCCGCCAAGGCGGTGGCGCTGGGCGAGGCCTTCCGGCCTGAGTTCAAGGTCTACCAGCAGCAGGTGCTGGACAACGCCAAGGCCTTGGCCGCCTCCCTGATGCAGGAGGGCTTCGACCTGGTCTCCGGCGGCACTGACAACCACATGATGCTGGTGGACCTGCGCAAGGCTGGGGTCACCGGCAAGGAGATGGAGCACCGACTGGATGAGGTGCACATCACCGTCAACAAGAACGCCATCCCCAACGACCCGGAGAAGCCTTTCGTTACCAGCGGCGTACGCATCGGTACCCCCGCCGCCACCACCCGGGGCCTGAAGGAGGAGGACATGGTCCTTCTGGGACATCTTATCTGGCAGACCGCCACCGATTTCGACCGGAAGGCCGATGAGATCCGGGCGGCTGTGGCCTCCATTACCGACAAGTATCCGCTCTACGAGGGATAAGGAACGAAAACCAGCCGGCGGGACTGCGAGTCCCGCCGGCTGGTTTTATCACAGAGAAAAGAAAAAGCGCGGCTTGTCTTCACAAGCCGCGCTTTGGCGGAGAGAGAGGGATTCGAACCCTCGAGACGCTATTAACGCCTACACGATTTCCAATCGTGCGCCTTCGACCAGCTCAGCCATCTCTCCGTGCCGTCGATTCGGTTGCTGTCAGCAACAGATGTTATTATAGCAGATTTTCTGGATTCGTCAAGCGTTTTTTTCAAATTGCCACAAATTTTTTTCAGGGACGATTCCCAGCTGTGGAAGGGCGGATAGAGTGTAACGAATTGTTACCAATTTGGGAAAAATAGGTAGTATTTGCACGGGGGGCATACCGGCAAGGAGAAAATGAACCTGTTGCAGCGCAATGGATTGCGGGTGTTGACAAAAATAGTGCTTGCAATTGGGCCTTAAATAAGTTACAATATGGTTACAATCTGATGAAAATAGAGTAACAGATTGAGAACAGAACTGTAACAGGAGGTATCCTCATATGCAGAAGCGAGTGTCCTGCCTGGTGATCGCTCTGGCCCTATTCGTCGCTATGAGCGCCCACGCAGCCGCCGCCGAGAGCAGTCACAACATCGTGGTGAACGGCGTGGAGCTGTCCACCCCCACTGTGACAAAGGTGATCAACCAGAATACCTATGTATCCTATTGGCCGGTGGTGGCGGCGCTGTATCCGCAGGCTACTGTGTCTTGGGAAAACGGACAGTCTGTGGCCCGGGCCAACGGCCTGACCCTGTGCGTGCCGGTGGGCGCACAGTATATCGTGGCAAACGGCCGCTATCTCTATGTGCCCGACGGCGTACAGGTGGTAAATGAGAGTATCCTGGTGCCGGCGCAGACCCTGGCCAAGGCGCTGGGCGCCAGCGTGGGTTGGGACAGCATCAACCAGTGCGCGGTGTTCCAGGCCGGCAGCGGCCCCATCGCCGCGGGTGACAGCTACTACAACAGCGACTCCGTCTACTGGCTCTCACGGATCATCTATGCCGAGAGCGGCAACCAGTCCCTGGACGGCAAGATCGCCGTGGGCAACGTCATCCTCAACCGGGTGGCCAATTCTCAGTTTCCCAACACCATCAAGGGTGTTATTTTCCAGCCCAACCAGTTCAGCCCCGTGAGCAACGGCTCCATCTACAACACCCCCAGCACTCAGAGTGTGATTGCCGCCAAGCTGTGCCTGGACGGGGCCAACACCGTGGGCAACAGCCTCTACTTCGTCAACCCCTATGTTACCCCCAACAGCTGGGCCAGCCGGAACCGCACCTGTGTGGCCACCATCGGCGCCCATGCGTTCTTTGCTTAATTGATCACCAAACTGCTTTTGGCAGCTATGTACCGACCGGACCCCAAGACGGGGCCCGGTCCTTTTCTTTTTACTCAGAAACCCATGCTGTCGGTAAAATCGCTGGCCAGGTCGCTGACCATGCGCCCGGCCTTCTTGGCCTTGCGCTTGAGCTGCCGGCGGTTGGACATGGCGGCCGAGGTGAGCATCACGCCCGCCATCATACCAAGGCCCATGCCGCCCAGAAAGGGATGCTGATTCATATTGAGAGACCTCCTTTCCCGGAACTGTTCTTATTCTTCCCGGAATGACAGAAAAATGCGTTGCTAAAAACTGAGATTCAAGCTATAATGATGTGGGCTGAATCAACCGCATTGCGGTTCGTTCGACAACATTCTGATAGGACCGGTCACGCCAGTGCCGCCGCCCGGGCGAAGCACGGCGGCAGGGCCGGCGTAAGGGGGGCGGGGCGGCAGCCGGTCCCTTTTTCTATGAATGATAACTGGAATGATTTGGAATATAACAGAACGAATGCAGAAAGGAGTGATCCCGTGAAATTGCTGATTCGACAGGGGCGATTTATCGACCCGGTCAGCGGCATTGGCGGCGTGATGGACATTTTGGTGGAGGACGGCCGTGTGGCGGTTCTAGGCAGTAACCTTCAGGACGACCAGGCCCAGGTGCTGGACGCCACAGGGCTGGTGGTGTGCGCCGGTCTGGTGGACATGCACGTCCATCTGCGTGACCCCGGTCTGGAGTATAAGGAGACCATCGAGACGGGCGCTATGGCGGCGGCCCGGGGCGGCTTTACCTCCATCGCCTGCATGCCCAACACCCGTCCGGCGCTGGACTGCCCCGAGCAGCTGGAGTATGTCAAAAACAAGGCCGCCGGTGCCTGCGGTGTGAATGTGTGGCCCATCGGCTCGGTGAGCGTGGGCGAGCGGGGCGAGGAGCTGACCGACTTCGAGGCCCTGAAGGAGGCGGGGGCGGTGGCCCTCTCTGATGACGGGATGCCGGTGCAGAACGCGAATTTGATGCGCGACGCCCTCATCCTGGGGCACCGGCACGACCTTACCGTCCTCTCCCACTGTGAGGATGCCGACATGGTGAAAAATTACGCGGTGAACGAGGGCCGGGTCTCCCGGCAGCTGCGCCTGCCCGGCCGGCCCGCCATTGCCGAGGAGATCATGGTGGCCCGGGACGCCATGCTGGCCGAGGAGACCGGCGCGGCGGTCCACATCTGCCACATCTCCACCGCCAAGGCGGTGGCCCTGGTGCGCCGCTATAAGAAGAAGGGCGTCCACATCACCTGTGAGACCTGCCCCCAGTACTTCTCCCTCACTGAGGACATTGTGCCCGAGAAGGGGAGCATGGCCCGGGTGAACCCGCCCCTGCGCACCAAGAAGGACGTGGAGGCCATCATCGAGGGCCTGAAGGACGGCACCATCGACGCTATTGCCACCGACCACGCTCCCCACTCCGCCGAGGAGAAGGCCCGGCCCCTCACCGAGGCCCCCAGCGGCATGGTGGGGCTGGAGACCGCCCTGGCGGTGACCCTCACCTACCTGTACCACACCAAGCAGATGCACCTCTCGGACATCATCCGCAAGATGACCCTGAATCCGGCCTGTATCCTGCGCATCAACAAGGGCCGCCTGGCCATCGGCGGCGAGGCCGACATCGTCCTCTTCGACCCCGACGAGGAGTGGACGGTGGACCCGGAGCAGTTCGCCTCCAAGGGCCACAACACCCCCTTCGCCGGTATGAAGCTGAAGGGTAAGGTGAAATACACCATCGTGGACGGCCGTATCGTCTATCAGGACAAGGTCTAAATACATAGAGAAAAGGAAGGTTTACAACATGTCGTTTGATGTACTGCAAGATAAGATCCTGAAGGTCAAGAACCCCACCGTGGCGGGCCTGGACCCCAAGCCCGAGTACGTGCCCGAGTTCCTCCGCAAGGAGGCCTATGCCCAGTACGGCGAGACCCTCCAGGGGGCTGCCGAGGCCATCTTCGCCTTCAACAAGGGCCTCATCGACGCCCTGTGCGACATCGTCCCCGCCGTGAAGCCCCAGAGCGCCTACTATGAGCGCCTGGGCTGGCGCGGCATGGAGGTCATGGAGCGCACCATCCGCTACGCCAAGGAGAAGGGCCTCTACGTCATTGCCGACATCAAGCGCGGCGACATCGGCTCCACCGCCTCCGCCTACGCCGACGGCTGGCTTGGCTCCACCGCCGTGGAGGGCAACTCCTTCAAGGTCTTTGACGCCGACTGCGTCACCCTCAACGGCTACATGGGCTCCGACAGCGTGAATCCCTTCCTCAAGACCTGCGTGGCCGAGGACAAGACCTGCTTCGTGCTGGTAAAGACCTCCAACCCCGGCTCCGGCGAGCTGCAGAACATCCCCGCCGGGGAGGGCAGCACCGTCTACGGCCTGATGGCCGACCTCATCGAGAAGTGGGGCGCGGAGACCAAGGGCAACTACGGCTACACCCGCGTGGGCGCAGTCACCGGCGCCACCCACCCCAAGGAGCTGGAGGAGATCCGGGCCAAGATGCCCCACACCTTCCTGCTGGTGCCCGGCTACGGCGCCCAGGGCGGTACCGCCGAGGACGTGCGCCACGCCTTCCACCAGGGCGGCAAGGGCGCCATCGTCAACTCCTCCCGCGGCATCATCTGCGCCTGGCAGAAGACCGGCAAGAACGGCGAGGACTACCAGGAGGCCGCCCGCAACGCCGCCATCGCCATGCGGGACGACATCTGCCGTTTCCTGGACATGGAATAAGGGGGAGCGGCCATGAAGGTGGAACGCAAGTGTAAGATCCTCTCCAAGGAGTGGCTGAACCACGACGCGGTGCAGCTGGTCCTGGAGGTAGGCGACATGGTGGGGGAGAGCTTCCGCAACCCCGGCCAGTTCGTCCATGTGAAGTGCGGCGAGGGGCTCCTCCTCCGCCGCCCCATCTCGGTATGCTCCTGTGAGGAGCGCGACGGAGGCGACCGCCTGACCCTGGTCTTTGAGGTCCGGGGCGAGGGCACCGAGTGGCTCTCTGAGCGCCAGGTGGGCGACACCCTGGACGTGATGGGCCTTCTGGGCAACGGCTTCCCGGTAAAACCCGAGGGCCGGTACCTCCTGGTGGGCGGCGGCATCGGCGTGCCCCCCATGCTGGGCTGCGCCCGGTTTAACGGCGGCAAGTCCACCGCCGTGCTGGGCTACCGCTCCAAAGACCGGGCCATCCTGGTGGACGAGTTCCAGGCCGACTGCGCCAAGGTCCTCCTGGCCACCGACGACGGCTCCATGGGCTATCACGGCTTTGTGGATGCCCTGGTGCGCCAGGAGCTGACCGAGGACAAGAACTACGACGCCGTGCTGGCCTGCGGCCCCACCCCCATGCTGCGCAACGTGGCCAAGGTGGCCGACGAGTTCGGCGTGCCCTGCCTGGTGTCCATGGAGGAGCGGATGGGCTGCGGCGTGGGCGCCTGCCTGGTATGCGTGTGCGACATGAAGGACGGCACCCGCAAGCACGCCTGCAAGGATGGCCCGGTGTTTGATTCCAAGGAGGTGGACTGGGATGTGTAAGCTGATTCTGCGCCCCATCCGGGACGAGCAGCCGGACCGCTCGGTCCGCCCCGCCGCGCCGGAGGAGAAGCTCCCCCCGGTGGATATGAGCGTCACCCTGGCCGGGATGACCATGAAGAACCCCGTGGTGGTGGCCTCCGGCACCTTCGGCTTCGGCCGGGAGTACGGGCAGTTCTATGACCTCTCCGAGCTGGGCGGCATCTGCGCCAAGGGCCTCACCCTTCACCGCCGGGAGGGCAACCCCGGCCCCCGCATCGCCGAGACCCCCATGGGCATCCTCAACTCGGTGGGCCTTCAGAACCCCGGCGTGGACGCCTTTATCGAGACCGAGCTGCCCTTCCTGCGGCAGTACGATGTCAAAGTCATCGCCAACATCTCGGGCAACAGCCCCGAGGAGTACGGAATCATGTGTGAAAAGCTCTCCGCGGCCGGTGTGGACATGATCGAGGTCAACATCTCCTGCCCCAACGTGAAGGCGGGCGGTCTGGCCTACGGCACCCGGCCCGAGCTGGCCGCCGAGGTCACTGAGGTGGCCAAGGCCCACGCGGGCAAGGTCCCCGTCATGGTGAAGCTCTCCCCCAACGTCACCGACATCACCGAGATCGCCAAGGCGGTGGAGGGGGCGGGCGCCGATGCGGTGAGCCTCATCAACACCCTGCGGGGCATGCGCATTGACCTCAACACCCGCCGCCCCATCCTGAAGATGAACACCGGCGGCCTCTCCGGCCCCGCCGTGCTGCCCGTGGCGGTGCGGATGGTGTGGGAGGTCTCCAACGCGGTGAAGATCCCCGTGCTGGGCATGGGCGGCATTTCCAAGGGCGAGGACGCGGCCCAGATGATGCTGGCCGGCGCCACCGCCGTGGCGGTGGGCACCGCCCTCTTCGCCGACCCCTACGCGCCGCTGACGGTGCGGAACGGCCTGGAGAAGATCGCCGCCCGGCAGGGCCTCTCCGCCGTGTCCCAGCTCACCGGCGGTGTGAAGCCCTGGTAAATCGAAGAAAAAGGAGGGTTCCCCCTTGGACGGAAGCTATGTTGTCTCCCTGGACCTGCGCAGCTGCGGTGAGAAGGTCCACGAGGCCGTCACCGACAGCATCACCGGCGAGCTCATCGACCACTACGAGGTCTCCCACCCCCAGGGGGGCACCTGTGTGGTGGCGGTGTACGAGAAGCACTACTACCGGGCGGGCAACCGCCTGACCCTCACCGTCATTCTGGATGACTTCACCGGGCACACCCGGGTCCACTGCATCAGCGGCGGCGGGGGAGAGGGCCTCTTCCGCTTCGACTGGGGCGCGGCCGGCAGCTTTGAAAACGTGGTCCACGACGCGCTGGACGCGTACCGCATCTGACAGGAAGAGAGAGAATGCCATGACCACCCTGTACATCATCCGCCACGCCGAGGCCGAGGGCAACCTCTACCGCCGCATCCACGGCTGGTACAACTCCCTCATCACCGAGAAGGGATACCGGCAGATCGCCGCGCTGGCGGCGCGCTTCCGGGACGTGCCCATCGACGCGGTGTACTCCAGCGACCTCTTCCGCACCATGACCACCGCCCGGGCCATCTATGAGACCCACGGCCTGGAGCTTCACACCCGCCCCGACCTGCGGGAGATCTCCATGGGCACCTGGGAGGACCGCACCTGGGGGGAGGCCGCCCGCTTCGACCGGGAGGCGTATACCCGGTACAGCGCCTGCGACCCCAGCTGGAAGAACGAGGGGGGCGAGTCCCGGCAGGAGGCCCGGGCGCGTATCCTGGGCGCAATGCTGGATATCGCCGCCCAGCACCCCGACCAGACCGTGGCGGTGTTCTGCCACGGGGACATCATCCGCTGTCTGGCGGCGGAGGTCCTCCACGTCCCCACTCCGGAGATGAAGTCCCTGGGCCACTGCGACAACACCGGCGTCATGTGCCTCCAGGTGGAAAACGGCGTGCCCAGGATGGTGTTTCGAAATGACAACTCCCATCTCTCCAACGAGATATCCACCCTGGCCTGGCAGCAGTGGTGGAAGGGGCAGAACAGCACCATGTCTGACGCCGTGTTCTGGCACCGCCCCCTGGAGGAGGGGGACCGGGCGTTCTACGAGTCCCTCCACCGGGAGATCTGGGAGGGGCTCTACGGAGCGGAGCCCAATTACGCACCCGCCACTTTCTTTGACACCGCCCGGCGGGCGGCTGAGCGCCGCACCTTCGGGGCCAGCGTAGCCATGCTGGGGGACGAGCCCGCCGGTGTGGTGGAGCTGGACCTGGAGCGGGACGCGGCGGAGCGGGCGGGACACATCCGCTTCCTGGCCCTGGCGCCCCAGTTCCGGGGCAAGGGCCTGGGCCCTCAGCTGCTGGGCCAGGCGATCTCCACCGTGCGCCCTCTGGGCCGGGACCGGCTGCGCCTTCTGTGCGCGCCGGAGAATGAGAAGGCCCGGCGCTTTTATGCCCGCCACGGCTTCCGTGTCATCGGCAGCCAGCCGGGCCACCGGGGCGACCTGGAGCAGCTGGAAAAATACATCGGCTATCAGCCCCGCAGTTGGGAAGAGATAGCCCATCTGTGAGGTAGCTATGAATCAGTTTTTACCCGTATCGAAAGAGGAAATGGTGGAGCGGGGCTGGTACTGGTATGATTTTCTCATCATCACCGGCGACGCTTACGTAGACCATCCCACCTTTGGCCCGGCCATCATCTCCCGGGTGCTGGAGGCGGAGGGCTATCGGGTGGCCGTGCTGGCCCAGCCCGACTGGCACAGCGCCGACGCCTTCGCCGCCATGGGCCGGCCCCGCCTGGGCGTGATGCTCTCGGCGGGCAACATCGACTCCATGGTGGCCCACTACACCGCCGCCAAGAAGCGCCGCCACGATGACGCCTACTCTCCCGGCAACAAGGCGGGGCTGCGCCCCGACCGGGCCACCATCGTCTACTCCAACCGGGTGCGGGAGGCCTTTGGGGACATCCCCCTCATCATCGGCGGCCTGGAGGCCTCCCTGCGGCGGTACGCCCACTACGACTACTGGGAGGACAAGGTCCGCCGCTCCATCCTGGTGGACAGCCAGGCGGACCTGCTGACCTACGGCATGGGCGAGCGGGCCACCCGGGAGATCGCAAAGCGGCTCTCCAAGAAGGAGCCCATCTCCTCCATCACCGACGTGAAGGGCACCTGCTTCCTGGCGGAGAGCCCGGAGGAATGCGCCTATCCCAGCGTGGAGGTGGCCTCCTTCGAGCAGGTTTCGCGGGACAAGCGGGCCTACGCCCTGGCCAACAAGGTGGAGTACGACGAGCACGACCCCATCCGGGGACGGGCCATCGTGCAGCGCCACGGGGATCGTTACGTGATTGCCAATCCCCCCGCCATGCCTCTCAACACCGCTGAGCTGGATGAGGTGGCGGAGCTCCCCTACGTCCGGGAGCCCCACCCCATGTACGATGCCATGGGGGGCGTGCCCGCCATTGAGGAGGTCCGCTTCTCGGTGGCCCACAACCGGGGCTGCTTCGGGGCGTGCAACTTCTGCTCCCTGGCCTTCCACCAGGGCCGGATGATCACCTCCCGCAGCCACGAGAGCGTCATCCGGGAGGTGGAGATGCTCACCAAACACCCCGGCTTCAAGGGGTACATCCACGATGTGGGCGGCCCCACCGCCAACTTCCGCCACCCCTCCTGTGAGAAGCAGCTCAAGCACGGACTGTGCAAAAACCGGGCGTGCCTCGCCCCCACCCCCTGTCCCAACCTGGACGCCGACCACAGCGACTATCTGAAGCTGCTGCGGGAGCTGCGGGCCATCCCGGGCATTAAGAAGATCTTCATCCGCTCGGGCATCCGCTTCGACTACATGCTGGAGGACAAGAACGGGGAGTTCTTCGCCGAGCTGGTGAAGTACCACGTCTCCGGCCAGCTGAAGGTGGCCCCGGAGCACTGCGTCAACGGGGTGCTGGACTACATGGGCAAGCCCCACATCCAGGTCTATGAGAAGTTCAAGCAGAAGTACGACCGCCTGAACCAGAAGTACGGCAAGGAGCAGTATGTGGTGCCCTACCTCATGTCCTCCCACCCGGGCTGTACCCTCCAGGATGCGGTGAAGCTGGCCGAGTGGCTGAACAAGACCGGCCGCCAGCCCGAGCAGGTGCAGGACTTTTACCCCACGCCGGGCACCCTGTCCACCTGCATGTACTACACCGGCATCGACCCCCGCACCATGGAGCCGGTGTACGTTCCCACCGATCCCCACGATAAGGCCATGCAGCGGGCCCTCATGCAGTGGAAGCGCCCGGACAAGCGCCCCCTGGTGCTGGAGGCCCTGCGCAAGGCGGGGAGAGAGGACCTGATCGGTTACGGGAAGGAGTGCCTGCTCCGGCCCATGCCCGGCGCGCCCGGGAGTCCCTCCCAGACCCGCAAGGGCAAGCCGGAGGAGCGCCGGGAGAAGAAGGAGGGCAAGCCCCGCCTCAAGCAGGCGGGCCTGCGGGGCGAGCACAACGAGTCCCATGCCAAGCGCAAGGCCGGCTGGGCCAAACCCAAAGCAAAGAAGAACGCCCGCCCCAACAAGCGGGGCTGAGGCAATATACTGCGCGCCGGCGTCCTGTTTATGGGACGCCGGCGCGGTCTGTTGTGGGCTTGGGAACGGAATTGACATAATCTGAGGAAAAAACATGGAAATATGTGAGCGGGTATGCTATTATACTAGACACAGAAAACGTTCCGCTCCAGCGGAACCATCCCATTGACAAACGGAGGGGATCCAATTGAGTTACTTGCAGGCGATTTTTTTGGGTATCGTCCAGGGAATCGCGGAATTTTTACCCATCTCCAGCTCGGGCCATCTGCTCCTGTTCCAGACCTTCTTCCATATGGAGAACTATGAGGAGACCCAAAAGCTCTTCAGTGTGCTGCTGCACTTCGGCACCCTGGTGGCGGTGTGCGTCTACTACTGGCGGGATCTTCTGGAGATGATCCAGGAGTTCTTCCGGGGCGTCAAGGCCCTGGTGAAGCCGGAGAGCGGAAGCAGCGCGCCGCCTCCCCCGGCCCGGCGCATGGTCATGCTCATCGTGGTGGCCACCCTGCCCCTGTTTCTCATCCTGCCGGTGAATAAGCTGATGGAGTCGGTGTTCTACAACAACATCGCCGTGTCCATCGCCCTGCTGGTCACCGGCTGTCTGCTCTTCTTCTCCGACCGCATGGCCCGGGGACGGAAGAGCGCCAAGAACGCCACGGTGCTGGACGCCATCCTGGTGGGTGTGGCCCAGGCCATCGGCACCATCCCCGGCATCTCCCGCTCCGGTATCACCATCTCTGCGGGTATGATGCGGGGCTTTGACCGGAAGTTCGCCGTGCGGTTCTCCTTCCTGATGTCCCTCCCCGCCGTGCTGGGCGCCACCATCCTGGAGCTGGCCGACGCCCTGGGCGGCAGCGTGGACCCCGCTCTCATCCCCAAGTACATCGTGGGCGTAGTGGTCTCCGGCGTGGTGGGCTACTTTGCCATCCGGCTGGTGAATATGCTGTCCGACAAGGGCAAGTTCGGCATGTTCGCCTACTACTGCTGGGTGGTGGGCCTGGGCTCCCTCATCGCGGGTATCGTGGTGCCTATCTTCAGCAAATAACCGACCCAAATACACAGAGGAAGAGGCGTGGCTGGTCCACGCCTCACTTCTTCGGAAAGGATGAACTGCATGTCCACTGCACGTAAGAAAACCACCGGCGGAAAGCGCACCGCCTCCACGGCCAAGCGCAGCAGCGGCCGAAGCGGCGGACGGAGCAGCTCCTCCGGCGCACGGAAGAAGAGCGCTCCGCCCCCCAAGCCCATCCGGCGGGGCGTGGGCGCGCTGGTCTGCCTACTGCTGGCCATCTTCGCGGCCCTGGGCTACTTCCACGTCCCGGCGCTGTTCATCGACTTCTTCTGCAACCTGGTGCGGGGCCTCATCGGCTATGGCTTCTACCTGCTGCCCCCCGCTCTTCTGGGGGGGAGCGCCATCCTCACCTTCCACCGGGGCCGCCCGGTGCGGGCGCGGCTGTGGTGTACTCTGCTGCTGCCGGTGGTGTTGGGGGCGTTCTTCCACCTCATCTTGGTCAAGTCATCCCTGCCCTGGGACATGAAGCTGCTGCCCACCCTTTGGGCCCAGGGCGAGGCCATGCAGAGCGGCGGTGCCCTCAGCGGCCTGCTGGCCATGGCCTTCTCCGCTGTGTTCAGCAAGATCGGCGCGGGCATCCTCTTTGTCCTCACCACGGCAATGCTGCTGATGGGGGCGCTGAACATCACGCTGGTGGACATCATCGACTACCTGCGCAGCCGTCCGGCCTATGAGGAGGAGGAGATCCCCGA
>DYBS01000299.1:259-2314 GCA_019418525.1 Clostridiales bacterium | reverse complement strand
CCTGATCCCCGTCCAAAGCGGCCCGCTCCCGCATCAGGGAGAGGGGGAGGTCACAGCCTATCTCCAGAGCGGCGCACATGGAGCGGTGGTCCTCAAAGGAGGCGGGGGACAGGTGGATGGGCTCCGCCGTTACGGCAGGAGCCAGGGGAATGTCCGGCCGCTGGCCGCTCCCCAGCACGCCGCCCCGGCTCTCGTGGAGCAGGCCCAGAGGGTCAATGTCCACCCCCTCCAGCGGCACGGTAAGGCAGGCCAATCGAACCCCGTCCGCCCGCTCAGCGGGGGTGAGGAAGGCCTCCTCCTGGGCCGAGCGGGGGCTCACCGTCCCGCTGAGGATGCGGACCTTGCACTTGCCGCAAAGCCCCTTGCCGTTGCAGGGGCTTTCCAGCAGAATGCCCTCCTCCCGCAGCAGCTCCAGAATATTCAGTCCCGCCCGGGGTTCAATGTGCAGCATGGGTTTCCTCCTCTTGGGAGCGGACCGCCTCCATCATCAGGCGGATGCTCTCCAGGGTGGTGGTGGTCCCCAGGCCGCAGGCGGGGGCCAGGATGTCCGCGCCCTGCTTCAGGCTGTTCTGGCACAGGGTGCGGATGGTGGAGGCATTTCCGGCGGCCAGGGCGAAGGTGCTGACATTGCCCATGACCACCATGCCGGGGATGGCGGCGCGGAGCTGGGCCAGATTCACCACCGCGTCGGCGCTCAGGGCGCTGCACTTCAGCTGGGCCAGCTGGGGATAGATGGGCTGGAGCTGGCCGCAGATGTGGACGATCACGCCGCTGCAGCGGGGGCGCAGGGCCTCGCACAGCCGGTTGAGGCAGGGGAGGGCAAACTCTGCAAAGAGCTTGGGCCCCAAAATCTCGCCGGTGCCGCTAGGATCGGAGATGGTGATGAACTCCGCTCCCGCCTCGATCTGAGCTAGACCGAAGGCAATGAGCCCATCGGTGACCAGGTCCAGCACCTTGTGGGCGTTTTCCGGCTTCTTGCGCAGTTCCTTATAAAAACGGGCGGCGTCCACCAAGGAGGAGGCCACGCTGATGGGGCCGGTGAGGTTGCCCATAATCACGGCACCGGGGCACCGGGTGCGCAAGAGGCCCAGTGCCTCCAGCACGGTATTGGCCCGGCCCTGGTGGGGGGCCAGGGGGCGCAGCTGGTCCCACTGGTCCACCGACTCCACCGCGTAGCGGGTCACCCGGGGCTCGGTGTAGCGGTCGCCCAGGTCCACCCCGGCGCCCATGTTCTCCGCCTCTACCGTCATGCAGAAGGGGACGCCCACGTTGTCAAAGAGGCCGTTTTCATAGGCCGCGGCGGCCAATTGGGCCATGACCGCCGGGTCCTGGTGGGCTTTTGGCCAAAACACCCCGGCCAGGTCCATCAGCTGGGCGGTCATCATGTTCATCATCCCTCCGGGGCAGAGGCAGGGGGGACGGGAGTGGGCCGCTCCGCTGAGGGTCTGGCGGAGAATCTGTGCCGATGTCAATTCTTCCATAAATACTCCTTTTATTGTTGCTTCAGGCGGCGCTCACAGTCCTGGATGAGCTCGGCCACCCGCTCGGGGCAGACCGGATAGCCCACTTCTCGGACGGAGTCCATCATAGCCTGGATGTTTTCCTTGGGGGTGTCCACCGGCAGACTGCACCCGGACATGACCATGTAACCCTTGGGGCTGTCGTAGCCGTCCAGGATGCACTTGAGGGTGTTGTACCGCACGTCCAGGGGGGTACCGGAGAACATGACCACCGCCGGGTCCACGTTGCCCAAGATCTTCACCTTGTCGCCCACCGTTCGCTTGCACTCAGCGAGGCTGGCCACATTGTCGATGCTCAAGCCCGCCAGGCCCAGATCGGCCACATCGTTCCAGATCTTGTTGGTCTGGCCGCAGATGTGGACCACCACGCCCTTGCCGCGGCTCTTGATAAAGTCCACCAGCTCCTTTAGATAAGGCAGGGAGAACTCCCGGAAGGCTTTGGGGCTCACCACCGTGCAGGAGGACATGGGCTCGGAGATGGCGGGGGTGATGCCCAGGTCGAGGATCTGGATGTTGCCGCGTGCGTTGGTTGCGA
>DYBS01000299.1:0-249 GCA_019418525.1 Clostridiales bacterium | reverse complement strand
TGCCCAGGTCGATGGCGGCGGCAGCGTAGGCCTTGACGGTCTCCAGGGAAACCCGGCACAGCTTGTGGACGGCCTCGGGATTTTTATAAATCATGCTCAGGGTCTTGTTGACCCCCATCAGGAAAAAGGCGTTGGTGAAGGGACCCACGATGCCGCAGGAGCAGCCGATTTCCCCCTTGACCTCGTCCTGGAGGTACTTCATGGCGTCCAGCTGGAGGGGCAGGCGGCCGTCCTTGTAGGGATCGGCGG
>DYBS01000298.1 GCA_019418525.1 Clostridiales bacterium | reverse complement strand
GCAGCGTGGACCTGGACACCCTGGCCTGCGCCGGTCCCAACGGGCTCAACGTCGTGCGCATCCACTCCGAGGGCTACGCCCCCCTGGAGATCTCCCTGGACCAGCTGGAGGCGGTCCCGGCCGAGAAAAACACCTCCGCCGCCCTGGTGCGGGGCGTGGCCGCCGGCTTTGCCCAGCGGGGCAAGACCGTGGGCGGCTTTGACGCCTATGTGACCTCCAACGTGCTCTCCGGCTCCGGCCTCTCCTCCTCTGCCGCCTATGAAGTGCTGGTGGGCAACATCTTCAACCACCTCTTCTGTGAGGACTCCTTCACCCCCATGGAGCTGGCCCAGATCGGCCAGATGGCGGAGAACGTGTACTTCGGCAAGCCCTGCGGCCTGATGGACCAGGCCGCCTCCGCCGTGGGCAGCGCCGTGGCCATCGACTTCAAGGACCCCACCGCTCCCGTG
This sequence comes from Clostridiales bacterium, assembly GCA_019418525.1. Taxonomy (GTDB): domain Bacteria; phylum Bacillota; class Clostridia; order Oscillospirales; family Oscillospiraceae; genus Pseudoflavonifractor_A. Next base: position 1,885 of record DYBS01000298.1, on the reverse strand, counting down.
GTGCGCCGCATCGACTTTGACTTCGACCACTGCGGCTACGCCCTGTGCATCGTGGACACCGGCTCCTGCCACGCCGACCTCACCGACGACTACGCCTCCATCCCCCAGGAGATGTGCGCCGTGGCCGCCCACTTCGGCAAAACCGTGCTGCGGGACGTGGACCGGAGCGAGGTCCTGGCCGCCATTCCCTCCCTGCGGGTGCGCTGCGGCGACCGCGCGGTGCTGCGGGCCCTCCACTTCTTCCACGATGACCTGCGGGCCGCTCAGGAGGCCGACGCCCTAGCGGAGGGCAATTTCCAGCGGTTCCTGGACCTGGTGAACCAGTCCGGCCGCTCCTCCGCCGAGCTCCTTCAGAACGTCATCGCCGGCAACGACCCCCGGGAGCAGGCGGTGGCCCTCTCTCTGGCCATGGCCCAGGAGGCCCTGGAAGGCCAGGGCGCCGTCCGGGTCCACGGCGGCGGCTTCGCCGGTACCATCCAGGCCTTCGTTCCCGTGGAGCGGCTGGAGCACTTCCGCTCCGTCATGGAGGGCGTGCTGGGCCTGGGCAAGTGCCACGTGCTGCGCATCCGTCCCGTGGGCGGCTGCGTGGTCTTCGCAAACGACTGATCTTTCATCATTCTAAGAAAGGGTGTTTTGTTATGGCGATTCTGGTTTTGGGCGGAGCTGGCTACATCGGCTCCCACACGGTCTATGAGCTCATTGAGGCCGGCCGCGACGTAGTGGTGGCCGACAACCTGCTCACCGGCTTCAAAGCGGCGGTCCACCCCAAGGCCCGCTTCTATCAGCTGGACATCCGGGACCGCGGGGCCCTGGATACCCTGTTCCAGGCCGAGAAGATCGACGGCGTCATCCACTTCGCCGCCTCCTCCCAGGTGGGCGAGTCCATGTCCGACCCTCTCAAGTACTATGACAACAACCTCTACGGCACCATGGTGCTCCTGCAGGCCATGGTGGCCCACGGTGTGAACAAGATCGTCTTTTCCTCCACCGCCGCCACCTACGGCGAGCCCGAGCGGGTGCCCATCCTGGAGACCGACAAGACCGTGCCCACCAACTGCTACGGCAACACCAAGCTCTCCATGGAGCAGATGATGAGCTGGGTGTCCCAGGCCCACGGCCTGAAGTACGTGGCCCTGCGCTACTTCAACGCCTGTGGCGCCCACCCCTCCGGCAAGATCGGCGAGGCCCACGACCCCGAGACCCACCTCATCCCCATCATCCTCCAGGTGGCCAACGGCACCCGGAAGCAGATCAGCGTCTTTGGCGACGACTACCCCACCAAGGACGGCACCTGCGTGCGCGACTACATCCACGTCACCGACCTGGCCCAGGCCCACATCCTGGCCCTGGATTACCTCCTGAACGGCGGCGACAACAACGTCTTTAACCTGGGCAACGGCGTAGGCTTCACCGTCAAGGAAGTCATCGACGTGGCCCGCTCCGTCACCGGCCATCCCATCCCCGCTGTGGTCTCCCCCCGCCGCGCCGGCGACCCCGCCCAGCTCATCGCCTCCTCCGAGAAGGCGGTCAACGTCCTGGGCTGGAAGCCCCAGTACAATGACCTCAACACCATCATTGAAACCGCCTGGAAGTGGCACAGCACCCATCCCCACGGGTACGAGGAGGTCTGAGCCATGGTGGACCGCGCCATTGAGCAGCTGCTGACCTACGCCCTGCGCAAGGGCCTCATCCAGCCCTGCGAGGAGCACTGGGCCGCCAACGCCCTGCTGGAAGTGCTGGAGCTGGACAGCTACGCCCCCACCGGCGAGGAAGTGGGCGAGGTGGACCTGCCCGCTGTCCTGGATGAGCTGATGGACGACGCCTACGCCCGGGGCGTGATGAAGGAGAACTCCATCGTCTACCGGGACCTCTTCGACACCAAGAT
>DYBS01000297.1 GCA_019418525.1 Clostridiales bacterium | reverse complement strand
CCGTCCAGATAGTCCGGTCCCAGGTGGAGCTCCACGCCCAGGCTCTCCAGCGCGGCGGCCTGGCCGTCAAACTGTTCCCGGGTGCGCTTGTCGCAGGCGGTGACCTTCACGCCGGCGCGGACCAAGAGCTTGATGAGGGGGGTGTTGGACACGCCGATGCCCACCACGGCCACCCGCTGTCCCTTCAGGCCGGAGAGGTATTCCTGTAAGGTCAATTCCATAGACCCATTCCCCTTTCCTTTCTATCAATCTATAATCAAATGAAGTGTAACTTGCTTAACTGAGATAGTATACCCTATCTCCCTTAAAATTTCAACGTGCAGTCCGCCTTCCCCAGACCGATCTGCATACGAAACAAGTCCCTTAACCTCACGTTTTTCCTTAATTTGAAAAGAAACTGTCAAGTTCAGAGATTTACCAGGAAAAGTTGACAAAAAGTATCCCATCCGATACAATAGACAAGGGCATGCTATACAAGAGCCTAAATGTTCAGAAACTAAGAGAGCGTGATTGTTCCATGAGAAAAGAAAAGGTATCGGAAGCGGTCATCCGCCGCCTTCCGCGGTATTATCGGCATCTGACCGACCTGAACCAGTCCGGCGTGGTTCGGATCTCATCCAGCGCGCTGGGCAGTTCCATGGGACTGACTGCCTCCCAGATCCGTCAGGACCTCTCCTGCTTCGGAGAGTTTGGACAGCAGGGCTATGGCTACAACGTGGACAAGCTCCTCAATGAGATCGCCGACATCTTGGGCATGAACCAAGGTCACACCGCCGTCATCCTGGGCGCGGGCAACCTGGGCCGGGCCCTCATTGAGAACTTTGGTTTTGAGCAGAGCGGCTTCCACCTCTCCGCCGCCTTCGACGTACTGCCCGAGCTGGTAGGCACCACCATTGCCGGCACCCCTGTCCTTCACGTGGACGAACTGGAGCACTATCTGGCCGAGCACCCCGCCAGTGTGGGCATCCTCACCGTCCCCCGCCACGCCGCCAGCTCCATGGCCGAGCTTCTGGTGTCCTGCGGCGTCCGCGGGATCTGGAATTTCACCAACACGGAGCTTAAAATCTCTCAGTCTGATATCCGGGTGGAGAGCGTCCATTTCTCCGACAGCCTCCTGACCCTGAGCTATATGATCTCGGAGGAAGTATGAAAAAGATCCCCCTTCTCCTGTCCGCCGCCGTACTGCTGGCCGGTCTGTCCGTGGCCGCGGCGGCAGATGACCCGCTGGTCCCCCTGAGTTACCTCACCGGCACCTATTCCCAGAGCCTGCTCAGCCAGGCCCAGCAGCGCATCGACTCCGGCACCCAGGCCGTCTACGACCGGGTAGTGCAGAATTCCGGCACCTCCGGCGGAAACTCCGGCCTCTCCGACGACCGCTACAAGCAGGGCGACGCTATCACCCTCTCCACCGGCTCCGGGGCCATGCTCCTGGCTGGGCAGGCCTCGGTGCGCTTCGCCTCTGGTACGGTGATCGATGTGACCGACGGCAAGACCGTCGCCTCCGGCGCCGCCCTGGTCCCCCGCCATCGCTACCTGGCCGCCGAGAACACCACCGCCGTCCTCTCAGTAACCAGCGCAACCGCCGTGGTCAGCCTGGAGGGGAGTACCTCTCTGGCCCCCAGTACCTCCACTGACTATAACGCCCTGGCCGACGCCCTGGCTCAGATGGGCCTCTTCGCCGGCACCGGCACCACCTACGGCTCGGGTTACGATCTGGAGGTGGCCGCCACCCGGGTGGAGGGCGTGGTCATGTTCCTCCGCCTCATCGGCGAGGAAAAGGCCGCCCAGGCCTACACCGGCCCCTGCCCCTTCGCCGACGTGCCGGAGTGGGCCCAGCACTACGTGGGCTACGCCTACTCCAAGGGCTACACCGCCGGCGTGGGTCCTGACGCCGCGGGCAACCCCGTGTTCGGCACCCAGCGCCTCATCGGCGCGCCGGAGTACATCACCTTCCTCCTGCGCTCCCTGGGCCACAGCGACACCGGTGCCTCCCCCGACTTCACCTGGCAGACCGCCCTCACCAAGGCCGCCGAGTTCGGCGTCCTCACCCAGGGCGAGGCCCAGTACTTCGGCAGCCTCTCCTCCTTCCTCCGGGCCCACGTGGCCTACCTTTCCTACTTCGGTCTGGACGCCCCCATGGCCAGCGGCTCCGGCACCCTGCTGGACTCCCTGGTGGCCTCCGGTGCCCTGAATCGGACTACCGTGGATCAGGCCCGAGCGGCCGTCACTGTGACGCGCATCTCCTGAACATTCGGAAAGCCGCCCCGCCGGGGCGGCTTTTTTCTCGTCACCCTGGACCTCCCGGCGCATAGTATGGACTGTGACCGGACGGAGGGGCTCCCCTCTCTCCGGCAC
>DYBS01000296.1 GCA_019418525.1 Clostridiales bacterium | reverse complement strand
GAGGGGGTGGGGTAGCCCAGACGCCACAGGGCCGCGTCGCCGTCCACCAGCTGGTAAGCTTGCTCCAGCGCAGCACTGTCAATATTTTCCGAGGGCTCGCCTTCGCCCAGCACGGAGTCGAAGCGCTCGTCCATCCCCAGCCGCAGCACCACCTGCGTGGGGTCCAGGGCGGTCCAGGCGCCGTTTTCGTAATAGCTTGTTTCGATATCGTACGCCACGCCCTGGGCTTCGTAGAGGGTGGAGATCCCGGCGAACTCCGCCTTGTCGATGCGCAGGGCTCCGTCCGACACCGAGAGGGGCGGTGTGTCCGTGAAGAACACCGGCGCACCCCAGTTGTGGGCCCCCTGCTGGTCGTAGTAGAAGGTCAGGAGAGCCGACCGGGCGGACTGGGGCATGGGGGCGTCCTGTAACATAGCGGCGGTATCGGGCAGGTCAGTGAGGGCACCGGCCTCCAGCAGGACCGTCCGCACCCGTCCGTTGTAGGGGCCCACGGCGGCCAGGCGGGTGGGCTCCACCAGGTACTCATCGCTGGAGAAGGCACCAAGGTAGGTGTAATCGTCTCCCTTACGGAGAAAGACCAGGTGGGCGGCGGTGGTGTCCGGGACCGTGTAGAGGACGCGGTAGGTCTCCACGGCGTCGTAGCCGTCCCAGCCCTCGGCCCAGGAGAGCCCGCTCAGGTCGGTGAAGGCGGCGTAGAGCAGGAGCTGGTCCGGCGGGGGGTCATACCCCTGCTCGGAGAGGTAGGTTTGGGCCTGCTGTTCCACTTCCTCCGGGATATGGGTAAGGGCAAAGCCGCCCTCGGGCTCGCCGCCGGAGGGGCCCCACTGATACCAGAGGGGATCTTCCAGTGCGGTCAGCTCCTCCGCCGGAACCAGCAGGGCGTTGGGGTCCGTGTTTCCGGCGTGGCAGTTGTAGTGGGTGTATGTCCCGCTGGACCACACCAGAAGGTGCTGCCAGCCGTCGAAGGCGTCCTGACTCGGATCGGCGTCGTCCACCAGACAGGTGAGGTAGAAGTCCGCCCCGCCGTCCGCCCGCAGGCGAAAGCCGGTCACCGCCGCGTCCTGGGCGGCTAGGGCGTACTCGCTGTCCAGAGAGGCGTTCAGAAAGGCCTCCGCGCCGCTGCACAGGTCGGCCTCGGTGGTCCCGGCCAGGGTGAGAGCTTCGTCCAAATCCACCAGCCGGTCCTCCTGCCGGTCATAGGTGAGGGTGTACACATCGCCGTCGTTCCCGGAGCTGGAGGAGTCCAGATAAAAGACCAGACTGTCGTAGCGCTCGGTGACGGTGGGATAGAGGATGCAGTGGTTGTTCCCCACCTGGTTGTAGGGGGCGGCCAGGACGGCCTGGTACTGGCTCTTCAGAACGGCCAGCGCGTCATTGGCGGCCTGGGCCCCGTCGGGGAGTTCCCCGCTGGATATGGTAAAGGCGGGAATCTCCACATAGTTGTCCAGGGCGTCGTAATATTGGGTGTCCATGGTGAGGCCCACGGTGGGGGGTGTGCTCTGGCAGGACACCAGGGCCCCGCACAGGGCGATGAGGCATACCGCCGCCAGAATCAGCGCCAGGGCGGGGCGACGGTGGGCACCAAAGAGGGCCCGGATCCGCCGCTCGGTCTCCTTGGCCGAGCCGGACATGCGGGTGGAGAAGGGGGTCTTGGGGGGGATCATGGGATCACAGCTCCTTTCCGGCCGCGGCGGCCTGTAAAATGGCCCGGCCATAGGCGGCCCGCTCGCTGCGGGAGAGCCACTTCAGGGCCCCCTCATCGCAGGCCAGTTCGGTGTCCCGCTCCACCGCCCGGGCCATGAGCCAGACGGCGGGGTTGAACCAGTGGAGGGCACACACCCACACCATCAGGGCTTTGAGCCAGATGTCCCGGCGGCGGTAGTGGGTGAGCTCGTGGAGGAGGGAGTAGCACCGGGCCTCGCCGGGGGGAAAGTCCTCGGGCAGCAGAAGGACCGGTCGGACCACTCCGGCCAGCATGGGCACAGCAAGCCCGGCGCAGGTGCGCAGCTGGGGGCGGCGCAGCAGCTTCAGGCGGTCCCCCAGCCAGTTGAACTCCCGGATGAGGAGGGGCTCCTCCGCAGGGGCGCTCCACCGGCGCAGGTACCGGCAAAAGCGCAGGTGTGCTGCACCGTTCCGCACCAGCACTCCAACAGCGCCAAGGAGCCATACCCCCAGCAGCACTTGGCCCAGGGTGAGGGAGTAGGTATCATTTTCACTCTCCTCCGGAGCTGCCGGGGCGGGCTGGGCACCGACCGCTCCGTCCCCAGTCTGCACCGGCTGCACCGGGGCGACCTCCGCCGGGGCCTGGAGCCCCGTCTGGGCCTGGGCGGCGGGGGCGGAGCGGTAGAGGACGGCGTTTTCC
>DYBS01000295.1 GCA_019418525.1 Clostridiales bacterium | reverse complement strand
GTCCAGACTCCCGCGCCCAGTGACAGCGGCGTAGTCCCCCCGCCGGAGGCCCAGAACTGATTTCAACCACCATGAGCGCGGGTCCTCTGGGGCCCGCGCTCCTTTTCTCGGATTTTATATTTTATATGAGGAGGTCCAGCTGTGTTTCAAGGTTTTTCCGACGCCACCATCGACTTTATGTGGGGCATCCGCTTCAACAACGACCGCACCTGGTTCCAGGAGCACAAGGCGGAGTACCTGACCCACTTCTACCAGCCCATGAAGGAGCTCTCCCGGGAGGTATACGACGCTTTCCAGGCCCGCCATGCTGTGCCCGGACTGTGCTGCAAGGTCTCCCGCATCTACCGGGACGCCCGGCGGCTCTATGGCCGGGGACCCTATAAGGACCACCTCTGGTGGTCCATGGAACGCCCCAGCGAGGAGGCCTTCTCCGCCCGGCCGGTGTTCTGGTTCGAGCTGGAGCCGGAAGGGTGGTCCACCGGCCTGGGCTACTACTCCGCTACTCCCTCCACCATGGCCCGCTTCCGCGCCCGGCTGGACCGGGACCCCAAGACCTTCGCCGCCCTGGCCCGGCGGCTGGAGGGGCAGGACCGCTTCGTCCTTCAGGGGGAGGACTATAAGCGCCCCAAGGGTGCTCCTTCTCTTCCCTCGCTGGAGCCCTGGTACAACAAGCGCTCCTTCTCCCTCATCCACGAGGAGAAGCATGGCCCCATTCTCCGATCCCACGAGCTGGTGGACGTGCTGTTGGAAGGTTTTACCTTCCTGCTGCCCTTTTATGAGTACTTCATCACCCTGGACAGCGACCCGGTTCCAGAAACTTGACTCTTTTCTTATGGCTTCCCATGATGTATAATAGGCCGGATTGACCTCCCGACTTGGCCTTTGGTGTGGGAGGCATAAGTTAAGGAGGCAAACTATGAAGGTTCTCATCATTGGCGGTGTCGCCGCCGGTACCAAGACCGCGGCCAAACTCAAGCGTATGGACCGCAGCATCCAGGTCACCCTGATCACCCGGGACCATGATATCTCTTATGCCGGGTGCGGCCTGCCCTACTATGTGGGCGGGCTTATCGAGACCCGGGAACAGCTCATCGTCAACACCCCCCAGAAATACGCCGCCCTCACCGGCGTGGAGGTCCTCACCGGCCGGGAGGCCGTGGCCCTGGACAGCACCGCCCAGACCGTCACCGCCCGCAACCTGGACACCGGTGCTGAGGAGCGGTATTCGTATGACGCCTGCGTCATCGCCACCGGCGCCTCCCCCGTGGTGCCCCCCCTGCCTGGCATGGACCTGGCCGGAGTGTTCAAGCTGCGCACCCCCGACGACGCCATCGCCCTGCGGGACTATGTCACCTCCCGCCAGGCCAAGCGGGCCGTGGTGGTGGGCGGCGGTTTCATCGGCCTGGAGGCCGCGGAAAACCTGAAGGCCCAGGGCTTGACCGTCACCGTGGTGGATATGGCCGACCAGATCCTCCCCAACATCCTGGACGCCGAGATGGCGGGCTATGTGAAGCGCCGCCTCCAGGCCGCCGGCATCCGGGTCCTCACCAGCAATCCCCTCCAGGCCATGCTGGGCCAGGGCAAGGTGGACGCCGTCCAGACCGCCCAGGGTACTCTGGCCGCCGACGTGGTGGTGCTGTCCATCGGCATCCGCCCCAACACCGCCTTCCTGGCGGACACCGGCATGGAGCTCTTCAAGGGCACTATCGTGGTGGATGAGCAGCTTCGCACCAACCTGCCCCACGTGTACGCCGCCGGCGACTGCGCCATGGTGAAAAACCGCCTGACCGGCGCCCCCATGTGGTCCGCCATGGGCTCCTCCGCCAACTACGAGGGCCGGGTGCTGGGCCAGGTGCTGGGCGGCGGCTGTGCCCGCTACCCCGGCGCGCTGGGCACCGGCGTGGTGAAGCTCCCCGGTCTCAACGCCGGGCGCACCGGCCTCACCGAGGCCGCCGCCAAGGCCGCGGGCTACGACGTGGAGACGGTTCTCTGCGTCACCGACGACAAGGCCCACTACTACCCCGGCGCCGGCAGCTTCATTACCAAGTTGGTGGCCGACCGCGCTACCCACAAGCTGCTGGGCATCCAGGTTCTGGGCGAGGGTGCGGTGGACAAGATGGTGGACATCGCCGTCACCGGCATCTCCATGAACGCCGCCCTGGAGGACTTCGACAGCCTGGACTACGCCTACGCGCCCCCCTTCTCCACCGCCATCCACCCCTTCGTGCAGGCGGTGTACATCCTGCTCAACAAGCTCTCCGGCACCCTGGAGAGCTTTACCCCCCAGCAGTTCCTCGCCGGTGCCGCCGAGGGGTACACCGTGCTGGATGTGGCCCTCCAGCCCTCCATCCCCGGCGCGGAGTACATCGACCTGTCCTCGGTCACCGCCC
>DYBS01000294.1 GCA_019418525.1 Clostridiales bacterium | reverse complement strand
ATACGTGGGCTATGAGGAGGGCGGCCAGCTCACCGAGGCGGTGCGCCGCAAGCCCTACTCCGTCATCCTCTTCGATGAGGTGGAGAAGGCCCACCCTGACGTGTTCAATGTGCTGCTCCAGGTGCTGGACGACGGCCGTATCACCGACAGCCAGGGCCGCACCGTGGACTTCAAGAACACCATCATCATCCTGACCTCCAACCTGGGCTCCCAGTTCCTGCTGGACGGCATCGACGCCGACGGTGAGATCAGCGAGAATGCCCGGAATCAGGTCAATGACCTGCTGAAGCACTCCTTCCGCCCCGAGTTCCTGAACCGTCTGGACGAGATCGTGTTCTATAAGCCCCTGACCAAGGACAACATCACCCACATCATCGACCTGATGGTGGGCGAGATCAACCAGCGCCTGAGCGACAAGCAGCTCTCCTGCGTCCTCACCCCGGCGGCCAAGCAGTTCATCATCGACGAGGCCTACGACCCCATCTATGGCGCCCGACCTCTGCGCCGGTACCTGCAGCACACCGTGGAGACCCTCATCAGCAGAAAAATCATCGGCGACGAGGTCCAGCCCGGCGACACCCTCACGGTGGACGTCCGGGACGGCGCGCTGGTGGTGGACAGCAAGACCGTCCTCACCGGCGAGATCGTGGAGTAACGACCTGTCCGCATCCCCGGTCCCAAAATGGGACCGGGGATTTCTTATAATTTCATTAAATCTAACGATTCTATTTGACAATCATATGACTGTGTGATACAATCAAATCACCCTAAAGAGAGGAGGCGGCGTACATGCCACACACACTACCAGGTACCACCATCCCGGTGGACCCGGGGCAACCGGACGCGGCGGAGACGGTGTTGAAGCCCCTCTTCCTGGCAGGGGGGTTGATGCTGTCCCAGGTGGCACAGCTCACCGGGCTCGAGTCCCATACGATCCAAAATTGGGTGCGGCGCGGCTTCGTCTCTCCGCCGGTGGGGAAGCGTTACAGCCGCCGGCAGTTCTGTCGCATCGCCACCATCAATTTACTGAAAGACTGCCTGCAGCTGGATAAGATCTGCCGCCTGCTCTCCTTTGTCAACGGCGACCTGAACGACGAGAGCGACGATCTCATTGATGACACACAGCTCTACGGCTATATTTCCGCCCTGGCATTTCGAATGGAGGATGGTGCGCTTCCCACCCAGGCTCAGCTGGACGAGTGGTGCAGCCAGGTTCTGGAAGACTACGTGGAGGTGTGCCCCGGTGCCCGTGCCCGGGTGGAACAGGTGCTGCGGGTCATCATGATGGCTTGGTTCTCCTGCCTGCTCAAACGGCATGTGGAGGAGAGGATCATCCAGCTGGACGCCCATGAGGGAAAGGAGGTTTGACATGACCCTCTGGTGGCAATCCCTGACGACCCTGGAGCACGTGCTCCTCTATGTGGCCGTACCGGCCACACTGCTGCTGCTGGTCCAGACCATTTTGCTCCTGCTGGGCGGGGGCGGTCCGGGCGCCGACCTGGACGGGGACGGAATTCCCGACGGGGCGGCGGATCTGGACGGAGACGGCATCCCCGACGGCTGGATCGACGTGGACGGCGACGGAATTCCCGACGCGCCGGACACAACCGGGGCCCCGCTGCAAATTTTTACTCTGCGGGGCGTGGTGGCCTTCTTTGCCCTCTTCGGCTGGGGGAGTTTATGGCTCTGCCAGTTTCTCCCCGCCTGGCTGGCCCTCTTCCTGGGGGTGCAGATCGGCGTGGCGGGTATGGTGGGCATGGCCCTCCTGGTCCGGGCGGCGCTCAACCTCCAGACCGACGGCACTCTGCGCCTGCGGGAGGCCATCGGTCAGAAGGGAAGCGTCTATCTCACCGTCCCCGCCGCCCGCTCGGGCCGGGGCAAGGTGACGGTGCTGGTCCAGGACCAGCTCCAGGAATTTGAAGCGGAGACCGAAAGCTCCGCTGCCCTCCCTACCGGCAGCCCTATCGTGGTCACCGGTCTGGACGGCGCGGTGCTGCTGGTAGAACCAACCACAAACGAGTAACAGAAAGAGAGGTACCCTATGTTTGACAACATCTTCGGCATGGTCCTGACCTGTGTCATCGTACTCATCGTATTCTCCCTGCTGCTCTTCCTCATCAAACGCTATAAGAAATGCCCCTCCGACAAGATCATGGTCATCTACGGTAAGGTGGGCAGCAACAAGGACGGCTCGGCCCGTTCGGCCAAGTGCATCCACGGCGGCGCGGCCTTCGTCTGGCCGGTGATCCAGTCCTATGAGTTTCTGGATCTGACTCCCCTGTCCATCTCGGTGGACCTGGAGAACGCCCTGTCCCGTCAGAACATCCGAATCAACGTGCCCAGCCGCTTCACCGTGGGTATCTCCACCGAACCCGGCGTCATGCAGAACGCCGCCGAGCGCCTGCTGGGCCTGAAGCTCCAGGAGATCCAGG
>DYBS01000293.1 GCA_019418525.1 Clostridiales bacterium | reverse complement strand
ACCCGGGCGGGGGATCTGTGTCAGGACCTGTGCCGCCGGGGTTTTCCATCGGTGCGGGTGTGGGTGGGGGAGCGCCTGAGCTACCCCGACGAGCGCATCGTCACCGGCACGGCGGAGGAGCTGGCCGGAGCCAGTTTCAGGGACCTGGCGGTGGTGCTGGCCCACAATCCGTCCCCGGTGGTCCGGCCCTGGAACGGCTCCGGACTTCCCGACGAGGCGTTTCAGCGCGGGAAAACCCCCATGACCAAGGGGGAGGTCCGCGCCCTGGCGCTGAGTAAACTCCGGGTGGCGCGGGACAGCGTGGTGTGGGACGTGGGGGCCGGCACCGGCTCGGTGGCAGTGGAGTGCGCCCTGGCCGCCCCGGCGGGGAGGGTGTACGCCGTGGAGCGGGATGAGGCCGCCCTGGACCTGCTGGCGGAGAACCGGGAGCGCCTGGGCGCGTCCAATCTCACCGTGGTACCGGGGACCGCGCCCGAGGTGCTGGAGGATCTGCCCGCCCCCGACCGGGTCTTTATTGGCGGCAGCGGCGGGCATTTGAAGGAGATCCTGGACACGGTGTTCCAGAAAAATCCGGCGGCCCGGGTGGTGTGTACCGCCGTGACCCTGGAGACGGTGGGGGAGGCCGCCCAGGCCTTCGCCGCCCTGGAGGGGGCGGAGATGGTGCAGCTGGCGGTGACCCGCACCCGAGCGGCGGGGCGCTATCACCTGATGGACGCCCAGAACCCGGTGTGGCTCTTTGCCGGGGAGGGAGCGCCATGACGGAAGCCCCCCGGCTGCTCCTGGCCGCCCCGGCCAGCGGCTGCGGCAAGACCACCGTGACCTGCGCTCTGTTGCAGGCCTGGAAGGACCGGGGCCTTTCTCCCATGGCCTTCAAGTCTGGTCCGGATTACCTGGACCCCATGTTCCACACCACCGCCCTGGGGGTGCCCTCCCGCAATCTGGACCTCTTCCTCATGGGAGAGGAGGAAGTGCGCCGGTCCCTGGCCGTCCACGCCGCCGGGCACGGGCTCTCCCTTCTGGAGGGGGCCATGGGCTACTACGACGGCATTTCCCTCTCCAGTCAGGCCAGCGCCTGGGACCTGGCCCGCGCCACCCAAACTCCGGCGGTGCTGGTGGTGGACGGCCGGGGCGCGGCCCGGTCCATCGCAGCGGTGGTGAAGGGCTTTCAGGCTCTGGAAGAGGAAGATATGCTCCGGGGCGTCCTCCTGAACCGGGTGTCCCCCATGCTCTACCCCCGGCTGAAAGCCTGCATCGAGGGGGAGACCGGCCTGACCGTCTACGGGTTCCTGCCCAAGCTCCCCGACTGCACCCTGGAGAGCCGCCATCTGGGGCTGGTCTCCGCCGGAGAGGTGGCGGATTTGCAGGAAAAACTCCAAAAGCTGGCCGCCCAGGCGGAGCAGACGGTGGACCTGGACGGGCTCCTGGCTCTGGCCCGCACCGCTCCGGCCCTGGAGACGCCTCAGCCGCGCCCCGTGGCGGCGGGAGGGGAGCGACCGGTGATCGCCGTGGCGAAGGACGACGCCTTTTGCTTTTACTACGCCGACGCCCTGGCCCTTCTGGAGGAGCTGGGGGCGGAGTTACAGTTTTTCTCGCCCCTCACCGACCGGAGCCTGCCCGAGGGCTGTGCCGGGCTCTACCTGGGGGGTGGCTATCCGGAGCTCCACGCCCGGGCGCTGGCGGAGAACCACGCCCTGCTCCGGGAGATCCACGAAAAAGTCCTGGGCGGCCTCCCCACGGTGGCCGAGTGCGGGGGCTTTCTCTACCTCCAGCGCACTCTGACGGACGGGGACGGACGGTACGACTGGCGCATGGCGGGGGTCGTTTCCGGAAACGCCCACAACACCGGGAAACTGGGGCGGTTCGGGTATGTGACCCTCACGGCCCGGAAAGACGGCCTGCTGTGCGGGGCAGGGGAGAGCCTCCCGGCCCACGAGTTCCACTATTGGGACAGCACCACCCCCGGGCGCGATTTCCGGGCACAAAAGCCTTTGAGCGAGCGGGGATGGGACTGCGCCTTCCACACGCCCACTCTGTACGCAGGCTTTCCCCATCTGCATTTCTGTGGTTGCCCGGAGGCGGCGGCGCGGTTCGTGGCCGCCTGCGGGACGCACAAACGAGAAAAAGAGGGATCATTATGAGCCTTTTGGAGGAGACCATCGGTAAAATCGACCCGGCCGACCCGGCCGCGGCCCAGCGGGCCCAGCGGCGGTGGGACTCCATCGCCAAGCCCCTGCACAGCCTGGGGCTGCTGGAGGACGCGGTGGTGCGCATCGCCGCCATGACGGGGAGCCCGGACGTGGATCTGTCCCGCCGGGCCATCGTGGCCATGTGCGCCGACCACGGCGTGGTGGCCGAAGGGGTGACCCAGACCGGACAGGAGGTCACGGCCATCGTCACGGAGAACATGTCTCGGGGCGACACCAGCGTGTGCTGCATGGCCCGCGCCGCGG
>DYBS01000292.1 GCA_019418525.1 Clostridiales bacterium | reverse complement strand
TGTCGTCCATGCGCAGGTTGCACAGGCCGCCGTACTTCTCGGCGGTGCCGAAGTCAATGAAGATGGCCTTGGCGTGGCCGATGTGCAGGTAGCCGTTGGGCTCGGGGGGAAAACGGGTGTGGACGGTCATGCCTTGGAACTGTCCTCCCTGCGCGAGATCCTCATCAATGAAATCGTGGATAAAGTTCTGAGCCATCACGGGGGTATTCCGTTCGTCCGGCATGTCATTCACTCCTTCGTAAAATAGGCGAATCTTCGCCAAGTTAACTTAGGTATTATACACCGCCCCTGGAGCGGAATGCAAGCCTCAGCGGCTGATTTCATAGCCCAGATGGGCCAGCAGAGCGGTGCAGCCCTCCAGCACGTCATCCCAGGTCTGCCGAAAGTCGCCGGTATACCAGGGATCGGCCACCTCGTCGGTCCGCCCGGCGTACTCCAGCAACAGATGGATCTTCCCATCCGGGTCGCCGCCGCAGATGCGATTCATGTTGCGCAGGTTGGCCTGGTCCATGCCGATGAGCAGGTCCCAGCGGCTGTAATCGGCTTTTTTCAGCTGCCGGGCGGCGTGGCCGGCGCAGCCGATGCCGTGGGCAGCGAGCTCCCGACGGGCGGGGGGATAGACGGGGTTGCCCAGCTCCTCAGTGCTGGTGGCGGCGGAGGCAATCTCAAATTCCGCCTCCAGGCCGGCCTTTTTGACCAAGTCCTTCATCACGAACTCAGCCATGGGGCTGCGGCAGATGTTGCCGTGGCACACAAAAAGTATGTTTGTCATGTCTGATATATCCTTTCTCAGGGCTTTAAACCCCTGCTATTGCAGGTGTTGGGCTCTTTTTTCGGTTTTAGAAAAGGGCAGTATATTCATTGTAGCATATGGGGATGGCCTTTTACATTATAAATTCCAGAAGATTCAGCATCTACGGAAAGAATGGCTGACAACGCCCAACAGCATGGCAATAAAACTTGCTTTTCTTCATATGAACATCCCAAACAACAGGCGGCAGTTTCCCGGAAAGAGGAAACTGCCGCTGTGGTGGTTTGAAGAGGCCCATCCTGTTCAGCACAGCTAAGGTCAAATCTCCGGGTGCAGCTCGGCTACGACCAGCTCAGGGCGGTTGTTGAAACGGAAGGGGAAAAGGCTGTTCCCAAGCCCCCGACTGACCACCAGAGTGGTGTCGTTCTGGGTGTATACCCCGGCGTCGTATGTGGGGAAGATCCCCTGCCCGGGGGCGAACAGACCACCCACCCAGGGCAGGTGGAACTGCCCGCCGTGGGCGTGTCCGCTGAACACCAGGTCCACACCGCACGCCGAATAGAGCTCCACATACTCCGGCCGGTGGGCCAGCAAGATTTGATATCCGCCCGACGGATCGCATAGGCCGGACAGGGTGTTCTGCAAGGCGGACACTGTCGTAAAAGCGGGGTCCTGTAATCCGATCAGCTGGATGGACGCGCCATCCCGCTCCAGCGCCACCCGCTGGTTTTCCAGCACCGTCACCCCGGCGTTCTCCAGCTCGGAGCGCAGCGCTGCGTAGTCCGGGAGCCTGGCCTCATGGTTGCCGGTCACATAGCAGGTGGGGGCGATGGAGACAGCCTGCCGGGCAAAGGAGAGGCTGACCTCCGGATCTGGGTGGTAGGAGTCCACCAGGTCGCCGGTGAGGACGATCAGATCGGGCTCTGCCTCCTGCAGCCGTTCCAGCAGCGCGCGGTTATCTGGGCCGAAGGAGGCGTTGTGCAGGTCAGAGATTTGGGCGATGCGGTAGCCGTCAAAGGAGGTTGGAATACCGGGGGCAGTGATGGAGTACATGGTGACCGTCAGGGCTGAGTTGCCCCATAGGGTCCAGAGGAACAGTGCCGCGCACGCTCCGGCGGTCATAGTGGCGATACGGCGATTTCGTTTGCTGCGGAACATGATCTCCTCCCAGTTGCAGGGCTCATATGAGCGGAATGAATGTCCCCACAGGTTCGGGGAAACCGTGTCCATGATAGCACAAAAATGGGCGGGCTTCCACTATGGAAATCCCCTTGTCAAATACTGTGGCAGGCGGTATGATAATGAGTTGCGAAAGGGGGGGCCATGATGGAGAGATACCTCATAGACAGGCTCCGCCGGAGGGGAGACCGGACGGCGTGAGAGTTGTGAGAAAACTGCTGCGTCTGCTGCTGGGGCTTTGCCTGGCGGTGACGCTGCTGGCGCTCCTGGCCGCCGGCGGCGTGTGGCTGCTGCGCTGGCGGGGCTTCATCCTGGCGCCGGATGAGCGGGACCCGGAGGAGTGGGAGGTCTTTGGGGTGGATGTGTCCACCTACCAGGGGACCATCGACTGGCCGGTGCTGGCCCGGCAGGGGGTGGACTTCGCCTTCATCAAGGCCACCGAGGGCAGCAGCCTGCGGGATGAGCGTTTTGCCGAGAACTGGGCGGGAGCCCAGGCGGCGGGGGTGCGGCCGGGGGCGTACC
>DYBS01000291.1 GCA_019418525.1 Clostridiales bacterium | reverse complement strand
CTGTGCGGGCGGAATCTGGTGTTCAAGTCCGGCCGGTTCGGCCGCTTCCTGGCCTGCCCCGGCTGGCCGGACTGCCCCCACACCCAGCCCATCGTCATCGAGATGCCGGGCCGGTGCCCCAAGTGCGGCGGCAAGATTTTGAAAAAGACCTCCAAGCGGGGCTATGCCTACTACGGCTGTGAGAATAATACCAATAAGGATGAATCCCGCAAGTGCGACTTCATGACCTGGGACGTGCCGGTGAAGGACAACTGCCCCGAGTGCGGCCACACTCTCTTCAAGAAGTCGGGCCGGGGCTTCCGCAAGCCCTTCTGCATCAACCCGGATTGCAGCCTCTTCGTGCCCGAGGAGGAGCGGGGCTATAAGAAAAAGACCGCCACTGCGGCGGCGGAGAGCCCGGCGGAGGGCGCCCCTCCCGAGGAGGAGCCGAAGAAGGCGGCGGCCAAAAAGACCACCGCCAAAAAGACGACTGCCAAGAAAACCACGGCCAAAAAGACCACCGCCAAGAAGGCGGCGGAGAAGAAGGAGCCGGCCAAAAAGACGGCGGCCAAAAAGACCACGAAAAAGACCACCAAGAAGGAAGAAGAGGCGTAAGGGCGGCCCCGGCCGCCGCCGCGCCGAAAGATAAGGAGAACTATGGAACCAGTCATCATCATCGGCGCGGGCCTGGCGGGGAGCGAGGCCGCGTGGCAGCTGGCCCGGCGGGGCATCCCGGTGGAACTGCATGAAATGAAGCCCGCCAAAATGACCCCCGCCCACCACTCCGCCGACTTCGGGGAGCTGGTGTGCTCCAATTCCCTGCGCTCCGACCAGCTGGAGAACGCGGTGGGGCTGCTGAAGGAGGAGCTGCGCCGCCTGGGCTCTCTTATTATGGAGTGTGCCGACCAGCACCGGGTGGAGGCGGGAGGCGCGCTGGCGGTGGACCGCCACGCCTTTTCCGGGGAAATCACCCGGCGCATCAAGGAGCACCCCCTCATCACCGTGGTGGAGGGGGAGGTCACGGAGATCCCCGCCGAGGGGAACGTGATCGTGGCCTCCGGGCCCCTCACGTCGGACGCCCTGAGCACCGCCATCCAGGGCTTTTTCCCCGAGAGCAAGTACCTCAATTTCTTCGACGCCGCCGCGCCGCTGGTGACCTTCGAGAGCGTGGACATGGACAAGGCCTTCTTTGCCTCCCGCTACGACAAGGGCACCCCGGATTATATCAACTGCCCCATGGACGCGGAGGAGTACGCCGCCTTCTGGACCGAGCTGTGCGGCGCGGAGGAGGCCCCGGTCCACGGCTTTGAGGACCGGAGCGTGTTCGAGGGCTGCATGCCGGTGGAGGTCATGGCCCGGCGCGGGGTGGACACCCTGCGCTACGGCCCCCTGAAACCCCGTGGCCTGCGGGACCCCCGCACCGGGAAGGAGCCCTACGCCGTGGTGCAGCTGCGCAAGGACAACGCCGAGGGCTCCATCTACAACATCGTGGGCTTCCAGACCCACCTGCGCTGGCCGGAGCAGAAGCGTGTGTTCCAGATGATCCCCGGCCTGGAGAACGCCGAGTTCATCCGCTACGGCGTCATGCACCGCAACACCTATCTGGATTCGCCCCGGATGCTGGACCGGTATTACCGGGTGAAACACGACCCCCGGGTGTGCTTCGCCGGGCAGATCACCGGCGTGGAGGGCTATGTGGAGTCCACCGCGTCCGGGTATCTGGCGGCGGTGGAGCTGGCCCGGCGGCTCACCGGGAAGGCCCCCGTGGACTTCCCGCAGGAGACCGCCATCGGGGCGCTGGCCCTCTATGTGAGCAACGAGAGCGTCACCGAGTTCCAGCCCATGAACGTCAATTTCGGCATCATCCCGCCCCTGGGCTACAAGGTCAAGGGCAAGCGGAACAAAAATGCGGAATTGAGCAAGCGGGCGCTGGAAATCCTGGATAAACTGAACCCGGCGGAGGTTTAAAGTCGATGCAGGGCCAGGCCCAGCCGGAGGCCCCGGCGGAAGGCGGCCTGGCTGTCCAGCCGGGCGCATTCCTCCAGAACGTCCCGGAGTTTTTGGACGAAATCGCCGCCCAGCTCGTTCTGGACGCGGCCAAAATGCCGCTCCCGGAGGGCATAGCAGTCGGGGCGCTCCCCGGCTTCGTCCTCCCGCTGGGCGGTCAGTTCGTAGAGGTCCAACAGCAAGTCATTCATCGGGGACACCTCACTAGATATAATCTAATAAGATGATACTAGATTATATCTAACATGTCAAGGGGGCATTCTATGTTTGAGCGCGCGATCTTTTCAGCCCGACTGAAAGAACTCATTCAGCGGCAGAACATGACCTATGCCCAACTGGCTCAGGTGTTGGGGGTTTCGACCGCACAGGTAAGCGACATGGCCAACGGCAAAGCCGGGACTTCCATGGAACGGCTCTACAAACTCTGTCAGACCTTTGAGGTGTCCGCCGACTACCTGCTGGGCCT
>DYBS01000290.1 GCA_019418525.1 Clostridiales bacterium | reverse complement strand
GACGCTGCTGCCGCGGTCCACCGCGCCAGCAGCGTCTCCCCCTGGGAGGACAGAGCCATGTCCACCAGCTCCTGCCCGAGGATGGGCCAGTCCGCCGCGGAGATGGGCTCCTCCACCAGCAGCACGGGGGGCAGCTCCACCACGTCGGGCACCTCCACAGTCACCCCCCGCAGCCGGGCCAGACGGAGCAGGCTCAGAGCGCGGAAGGAGAGCACGGGCCGGTACGCCTGGTAGTCATAGTGCCGCCGCAGGGCGCGGACCAGCCGGATGACCTCCCGGGAAAGGCCCGGTCCATCCCCCTCCAGCAGCAGACGCATCTGGGCCGTCCACGCCCCCTCCGCCTGATCCAGTAGGGTTTTCGCCTCCCCATCCTCCTGGCGGATGAGGTGATAGAGCACCCGGTTCTCCTCCTGGTCCAGCCAGCCGGTGCGGGGTGTGCGGAGCATCTGACAGTTGGGGCCGGGATATCGGGTGGTCCAGCTCCGTTTCAGAAGCTCCTGGGCCAGCTCCCAGTGGCCCCCCATCCCGGCGCACAGGGCGGCAAACTGGATGTCTCGGCCAAAGCCCTCTCCCAGACGCTCCGTCCCCGGCCAGCCCCGGTCCACCAGCGCATAGGCCGCCCAAAAGCTGCGGGCCGCCTGGTCATAGAGGGCCCGGGTATGTGTCCCGTCTCCGGTACACACATAGCACTCCTTGGCTCCGGACAGGGTCTGTTCTATTTGGTCTACCAGCAGAGCAAGAAAGTCGGCGGGCGTCATGGGCCGGCCCGCCGTCTGCCCGGCCACCGGCTCCCAGGTCAGCGTATCCGCCATGCGGCTCAGCCGTTCCAGCCGGTCCTGCCGCCCCGCCCAATCATTCCGCTCCCGCATGGACCTCTGCACCTGTTCGTACTGGGGACTGGTGCGGCGCAGCGGGGGCATTTTAGCGCTCCTGCGCCGCTTGAGGGGCGGATAGTCGGGATACTGGGGGAACCACCGCTCCTCCAGAATATTCCCCTTGTCCTCCGCCCGGTACTTCTCCAGAAAGGCCGGCTTGTCCCGGTTGGGTGTCGCGGCCAGCCGGCGGACCAGCGCCTGCTGTACCTCCAGCTCCACCGCCATCAGGGGGTGTTCCGGGCCGCTGTCCTCCCCCACGCAGGTCAAGAACAACTCAACAAAATGCAGATTTTGCTGAGCAAGCGCCGGGACCGCGGCGGTGTCCTTCTCCCCAAAAACCTTCAGCAGATTCAAAGCGGCCGCCACCGTCTCAGCCGCCAGCGCGTCCCAGGGCTCGGTGCGGGGTTCCACGGGATGCTCCTCCAGCAGCAGGAGATAGCTCTCCTGGATGCGTGTCCCGGTCGGGATGGCCTTCCACAGCCGGTCCAGTACCTTCCGCACCTCCTTGGGTGCGCCCCAGGTCCGCCCCACCGCAAGGCGCTCATACACCGGCCACTGCCGCTCCAGAAGCGCCGTACCGAATACCGCGGTCTTCCAGAATGCCTGTCCCTTCATTCCGGCGCGCAACTCCTCCAGATGGCGCTCAAACGGTCTGCTGTCCCACGCCAAAGCCGCTCCCCCTCCCGTGCGAATCGTATAAAGGGCCGCGGGCCCCACTGGGAGTCCGCGGCCCGGTCCAGTTTATTCTGCCTCGGTGGTGATACTCTTCAGATACTCCACCAGCTCCTCAAAGGCCATGCCCCGGGATGCCTTCACCAGCACCGTGGTGTTGGGCTGGAGCACCTGCTTCAGCACCGGGCGGGCCGACTCCTTGTCGGGGCAGTCGTACACCGTCTCCACCCCGCTCTGCCGGGCGGCCTCCGCGATGTGCCGGGCCAGCTCGCCCACCGCCACCAGACAGTGGATGCCCGCCTTGCCCAAGTACTCGCCCACGCCGGCGTGGAGGACGGGGGCCAGGGGGCCCAGCTCGAACATGTCGCCCAGCACCGCCACCTTATGTTGGGCCTTGGTGCTGGCCAGCACCTCCACCGCCGCCCGCATGGACTGGGGATTGGCGTTGTAGGTGTCGTTGAGGATGGTGATGCCGTCCCCCCGCTGGAGAATGTTCATGCGCATCTTGGTGGGGGCGAAGTGGAGCACCCCGTCCACCATCTCCTGCTGGGTAAGCCCGAAGTGCTCACCCACTGCCAGGGCCATCAGGGTGGGGTACACCATGTGCTCGCCCATGGCGGGGATCTCCAGGGAGCAGTTCATATGGGGCGTCTTGGCCTCACAGAGCATGTGGCTGCCGCCGTCACTGTGGACGCCGGTGGCCCGGTAGTCGTTCCCCTCCCCCATGCCGCACCACATGGTGGCAAAGGGCAGCTGATCCAGGGTGCGCACCAGCGGGTCGTCCCCGTTGAGAATGGCAAGGCACCCCGGCTTGGCGTGGTGGAAGATCTCGCTCTTGGCCTCCAGGATCTTCTCCCGGGAGCCGAAAAACTCGATGTGGGAGTCACCCACGTTGGTGATGAGGGC
>DYBS01000029.1 GCA_019418525.1 Clostridiales bacterium | reverse complement strand
GTGTCCATGTGGTGGACACCACCGGCGCGGGCGATATTTTCGGCGGCAGCGCGGTGTGGAAGCTGCTCCGGACCGAAAAGGAGCCCGGTGCGCTGGGAGAAGGGGAGCTACGGGAGGTGGTCCGCTTTGCCTGCACAGCGGCGGGGTTGTCCACCACCCGGCACGGCGGCATCTCCAGCATCCCGACCCTGGCCGAGGTAGAGTCTGTCTTAGAACGGTAATCTACTCATTGACTCAAAGAAGGCCAAAAAGACCGCAGACAGCGGTCTGCGGTTGTAAGCATGGGCCGGGTTTCTTATCCTGCCAGTTGTATGGAGGGTACTGCTTACAGCGTCAGTTTGCCTCGCACAGCTTCAGAACAGTGCCGTTCTAGGGACGGGGGTGTCGGTGGATTTCACGGTGATGGCGGACACCTCATCCAGACTCTTGCTATCCCGGGCGGCCACAGCGGCTACATGGAACAGGGCCACGACGATAGCCAGGCCTACCAGTTCCTCGTCGATGATGGTTTTAGGCGTAACAAAAAGGAAGACACGACCTAGGTCGTGTCTTCCTTTTTGTTTTTCTACTCTTGAGAAATCGTTACAGCCCCGCAAAGACCCGCATGGCCTGTTCGGCGTCGGCCTGCATGGCCTTCTGGGCCGCCAGGGCCAGATCATGGAAGAAAGTGACATCCTCCCGCGCCAGCAGCTCTTTCACGGCCTGGGTGCCGGCCTTGGACATATAGCTGTAATAGTTGATTTTCCGCAGGCCGTTGGCGATGCCGGTGCGGTAGTCCTCCGGCGAGACGCCGGAGCCGCCGTGCATCACCAGAGGAAGGCCGGTCTTTTGAGCGATGACCTTCACCCGCTCCAGGTCCAGCACGGGTTTGGATTTATAAATGCCGTGGGCGGTGCCGAAGCTGGGGGCCAGGGCGTCGATGCCGGTTTCCTGGCAGAATTCCACCGCCTGGTCGGGGTCGGTGTATACCGGGCCGGAGGCGCTGGCCCCGCCGCCCTCCCGGGAGGCCAGGGCCCCCAGCTCGGCCTCCACGCCGCAGTTGTAGCCCTTGGCCATGGCGACGGCCTTCTTGGTGTTCTCCAGATTTTCTGCATAGGGGAGGGTGCTGCCGTCGTACATCACGCCGGTAAAGCCCAGCTCCAGCGCCCGGGCCATGTAGTCCAGGGTCTCGCAGTGGTCCAGGTGGACACAGACGGGCACCTTGGCGCGCCGGGCGGCCTCCAGCATCACGGGGCCGATCTTGTCCAGGGGCGCCACGTCCTCGTGCAGCTGGGCGTGGGAGAGGATGACGGGGACGTTCAGCTTTTCCGCCGTGTCCACCACGGCCAGGATGCACTCCAGATTGGGCGTGTTGAACGCGCCCACGGCGAAGTGTTTTTCCTCCGCCAGATTCAGAATCTCAACCAGATTGACAAGCATCTTTCTTACCTCACAAGTGGGCGGACGGCGTCGTAAACACCCTTGTACCGCTCGTAGATTTCCATATAGGTCCGGTGCAGCTCCGGGCGGGGGTAGTAGGTCTCCATTTCCTGCACCATGTGCCCGGCGGCCTCCTGAAGGTCGGCAAAGAGCCCCACCGCCACGCCGGTGAGCATGGCCGAGCCCACGGTGCCCGCGTCCACAGTGCGCAGGGCCGTGATGGGGAGATTCAGGATATCCGCCTTCATCTGCATCCACACCTTGGAGCGGGCGCCGCCGCCGGTGGCGTGGAGGCGCTCAAAGCGGATGCCGGAGCCCTGGAGGGCCTCGTAGTTGAGGCGCATCTCATACGCCACGCCCTCCATACAGGCGCGGTAGAGCTCCGCCGGAGTGGTGGAAGTGGTGAGCCCCAGGATGGCCCCCTTGGAGCCGGTGTCCATGTAGGGGGTGGCGGCTCCGGCGAAGTGGGGCAGCACCAGAAGGCCGGTGGGGGCGTCTCCTTGGTAGGCGCGCTCCATGGTCTCGTTGGTCTCGCCTTTCCCGAAGGTCTCCATGCACCACTGCATCAGGGCCCCGCCGGTGTAGGAGAAGGCGTAGGCCACATATTTACCGGGCACCACATAGGGTACGACCGAGAAAAATCCCTTCCGCATGACCTCGATGTCGGGGATGTGGTCATAGATGGGGGTGAGGCACTCCACCGTGCCCGCGCCGTCCACCGCCACGCTGCCGTCGAAGGCCCCCGCGCCCACGGCGGCGGCCACCTGGTCGTGGCTGACCGACACGATGATACACGCTGGGCTGAGGCCGGTCTGTTGTGCGGCCTCGGGCGTCACCGTCCCCGCCGGGGTGCCGGTGGGGACCGGCTCACTCAGGAGGGCGGGGTCGATGCCGGCGGCGTCCAGGATCTCCCGGCTCCACGTCAGGGTGTGGATGTCGAAGGCCATGGTGCGGCTGGCCAGAGAGTAGTCGATCTGGGCCAGGCCGGTGAGATGCCGGACCACCAGATCCTCAATGAGGTGGATGTGTCTGGCGGCATCCCAGACCTCCGGGCGGTGCTTCTTCAGCCACATCAGCTTGGAGATGGAGTACATCTCGTGGGGGGCAAGGCCGGTGATGGACGCGATGCGCGCTGAACCCAGCTTGTGGACCAGCTCCGCGCACTCCTCCGCCCCCCGGGGGTCGGTGTAGAGCATGGCGTTGTGGAGCGGCGTCCCTGCGCCGTCCACCAGCACGCAGGTCTCCCCGAAGCTGGTGACCCCGATGCCCTTGAGGTCCGGGTACTTCGGCCCCAGCTCGTGGAGAACGGCGTACACACTCTCCAGCAGGGCGGAGAGGTCGATCTCATGGGTCCCCGCCGAGCGGCACACGGGGTAGTCCCGATAGGCCTTGTCGATCTGATTTCCGCTCTCATCGAACACCGTCAGCTTGCAGCCGGTGGTGCCGATGTCCAATCCTGCGATCTTCATGGCTCAGTCCCGGTCGATGTCCACCCAGTCGTAGTGGAGATAGGTGGTAAAGGCTTCTTTGAGAATGTCCTTCATGTGGCCCACGCCCACGCTGGTGTGGTGCTTGAAGCCGCCCCGGGCCAGGCGGATGAGCTTGTCCTCCATGTGGGGGATGTGACACACGCCGGCGCAGCCGAAGTAGCTCTCCTCGATGGGGTCGCCGGTGAACTCCGCCTCGGAGGCGTAGACGATAATTTTTCCGTCTTTGGTCTGGCAGTTGGAGAGGGTGGTGGGGAAGGGGCGGATGCGGCCCTCGTTGCTGCCCCAGCCGGAGCCCGGGTCGGTTTTGTCGAACATCTTGTGGTTGGTGACGGTGCCCTTGCCGGTCATGAGGGACTGGGCCACCGGGCCGCAGTGGAAGAGGATCACCTTGTCCTCCTCGTCGCCATAGTTGTTGTTCCAGTCCAGCACGGCGGTGGGCTGCTCGCTGGCCAGGCTCATGGCCCGCATGGTGATGGCCGAGCACATGTCGATCTCGCAGGAGGCGGCGATGCCCCGGTCGTTGAGCTCGGAGAGCAGCACGCAGGGGCAGATGCGCAGGACCTGCTCCATCTCGTTCCAGCAGCGCAGGGCCAGGGCGTCCAGGTGATAGGCCTCGATGTAGCCGTCGATGGCCACCGAGACCTTGGCGAGGGTGTTCTTGTTGGTCTCCGGCACCCGGGAGAAGTCGGTGTAGGCCTCCAGATGGGCCCGCTTGGCGACCACCTTCGGGTCGTCGTCGGCCATGTGCTGCACGGTGTGGAAGAGTTCGCTCAGGTCAAAGGACTCCACGTTGATGCCGTACTTCTGCAGGGCGATCTCATCGAAGCGGGTGGTCTTGAAGGCGGTAGTCCGGGCGCCGATGCAGCCCAGATTGAAGCGGCGCATGCCGTTGACCACCCGGCAGATGGCGGCGAAGTCCCGCAGATTTTCCTGGAACTTGGGGCTCAGGGGGTGGACCACATGGGGTTTGAACACTGTGAAGGGCACGCCGTACTGGGTGAACACGTCGGTGACTGAGAACTTGCCGCAGAAGGCGTCCCGCCGGTGGGCGAAGTCCATCTTGCCGATCTCGTCGGGATAGGCCTGCATGAGGATGGGCACACCCGCGTCCTGGAGGGCGGTGATGGCGCCGTTTTCGTCGGCGAAGATGGGCATGGAGAAGATGACGCCGTCGTACTCCCCCTCGTGCTCCTTGAGCCACTTGGCGTACAGCAGGCCCTCGTCCCGGGTCTCAATGCCGCCGTAGCGGGTCAGCTCCGCATCCATGGCGATGTAGTGATAGCCCGCGTCGGTGACGGCTTTGATCATATCCTCCCGGGCGCCGTAGATGAGCTCTCCCGGCATGAAGCCGCGGTTGCAGAAGGCCAGTGCGAAGGTCATAGGTTTTGCCATGTTACTCTCTCCTTTTCCGGTCATTTGGATTTTAGAGCTGCGCAAATGCGATGGTTACCATGTGATGGACGCTCTCGAAGGCGTTCAGCACCGGCAGGGTGCCGTTTTCCCGCTCGTCGTGGCGGCCCATGATGTAGCAGTTGGTGGGTTCCAGGCCCAGGACATAGTCGCCGCTGGCCATGCTGCGCCACTGGGAGAGGATGGGGAGCGTGTCGCCCGACCAGGTGAGGTCCATGGCCACCCCCAGGTCGGGATTTTCCAGCCGGGCCCGGAAGTCCCCCTTCATCTTCTGGAAAAAGACCCGCTCCTCCTCGCCGGGGATGGGGTGATCGAAGGTACACTCCCGGCCCAGGCCGGTTTTGGCGAATTCCGTGCGGGGGATGGTCTCCCGCTCCGGCGGCAAGATCAGCCTGGCCTGTTCGCTGAGAAGCGGATAGCCGAAGTTGCAGTGGTAGATCTGCATGAACTCCTCGTCCCGGGGGGTGCGGTTGGTCACCGTGTCCTCCACGGTGACGGATGCGCCGAAGACGGGGATGCGGATGGTGCGCTCCACCTCCAGCACGGGGCCGAAGAGGGCGGTCTCCCGGACGGTCCCCCGGACGACGATCTCTTCCTGTTCCACCCGGGCGGAGATATGGTCGGCAGCCAGGGAGTGGTAGCGCCCGTGGAGGGGGTGCCACTCGCCGCCGTCCCGGTTGGCCGGGCCCGCCGAGCGCAGGCCGCAGGTGTACAGGAGCCCGCCGGGGAAGGTGTGGACGAATTCGTCCTCATGGGAGCTGATAGCCGCGGGGCTGTCGTAGCCGTTCTTGCTCATCCAGCTCATGTTGACGCCCCGGTAGCGGCACTGGCCGATGTCCAGCCCCGCGTCAGGCAGGAGGTCCAGCGCCAGCCCACCGGCGGTGTGGACCTGGATGAGCTCGGTCCCCTTTGCCGTTCCCTCGTTCACCGTTACCCGGCGCAGCGTCACCAGCTGAGCGGGGTTTCCCAAGTATCCTTGCCGGAGCAGTTCATCCATCGGACATTCCTCCCTTTCTGTGAGCGGATGGGGTTTCTTCCTTGCCTCTATTATAGAAAGGCCTCCCGGGAACGTATAGGGAAGATCGTTCTTTTTTCTTTGATTTTGTTCGCAGGCGTGGTACAATTTCAGCGTAAGATTTTGTGCAGTTTGCGGGGTGGGAACCATGATCTCTGTGTTTGACCAAAATAAGCTCCAGAGCCTTCTAAAGGACTTTTATCAGCTCTCCCGCATCCGAATTACCGTCTTTGACGAGGACCGGAACGAGCTGTGCTCCTATCCCGAGGACATCCCGGCGTTCTGTCAAATCATCCGCAGCTGCGAGGCGGGGGAGCGGGCCTGTGCCCAGTGCGACAAGGCCGCCTGTGAGCGGGCGGCCCGGGAGCGCAAGACCCAGATCTACCGCTGCCACGCGGGGCTCACCGAGGCGGTGACGCCTCTGATTGTCCACGATGTGCTGGTGGGCTATCTCCTCTTCGGGCATGTGTATGCCTACCCGGACCGGGAGAGCGGCTGGGCGGAGATCCGCCGCTGCTGTGAGGGCCTGCCTCTGGACCTGGAGGCTCTCCAACAGGCCAGCCGGGAGCGCCCGCGGCTGGAACCGGAGTATGTGCGCTCCGCCACTCAGATTTTGCTGGCGGTGGCCTCCTACCTGGTGATGGAGCGGATGGCCACCTTGCAGAGCGACCATCTGGCGGTCCAGATTGACGAGTATCTCTCGGCCCACTTTACCGAGTGGGTGAGGGCGGCGGATCTCTGCCGCCGCTTTCAGATCGGGAAAACGCAGCTCTACCAGATCGCCCGGCAGCTCTACGGGTGCGGCATCTCGGAACACGTGCGGGCACTGCGGGTCAAGCTGGCCCGGGAGCTGCTGGAGGAGCGGCCGGAGCTGTCGCTTTCGGAGATCGCGGTGCAGTGCGGCTACCACGACTATAATTACTTCATCCATGTGTTCACTAAGGCTGTGGGAATGCCGCCGGGCACATTCCGCCGCCGGAGCCTTCGTGGTATTTCCGACGCTGCTATGCTATAATGCCTGTGGAGCTCCAGAAGGACGGAGCTGGCATGGGAACGATCATAGAGGAAAAGGGGGAAAATCGATGTATCGACTGATTGATCGAAATGGCAACCCCTATAACAGTGAAACACCCGGTAAGTTTGGGGGACACAGAAAACTGAAGATATATGGAAGATTGGACTGCCCCTCCGCTCTGCGCTATCTTGCAAAGGGCCATTATGTCAAATACAGGGTGTTCTTTGCGGACGAGGAGACGGCGATTGCGGCTGGATACCGTCCATGCGCGGTGTGCATGAAAGAGGCATACCAGAAGTGGAAAGAACAGAAGGAGAGTCAAGTATGATCCGAGAGATTTGCAAAGATGAGACGTTTCTGTCTCAGAAAGCGGAGTCCGCCACACCGGATGATATCCAGGTTGCTGCCGACCTGCTGGAGACATTGGAGCACCACAGAGAGGGCTGTGTGGGGATGGCGGCCAATATGATCGGTGTGAACAAGCGCATCATCGCCTTCGATAACGAGGGCAGCTATATGGCCATGTTCAATCCGGAGATCATCAAAAAATCCGGGGCCTATGACGCGGAGGAGGGCTGCCTCTCCCTCACCGGCACCCGCCCGGCCAAACGGTGGCAGTCCATCAAGGTGCGCTGGCAGAATGAGAAGTTCCAGGAGCGGCTGAAAACCTTCACCGGCTGGACCGCCCAGATCATCCAGCACGAGATCGACCACTGCGAGGGCATCCTCATATGAAAAAGTGTAAGATCACCGTCATGCGCATCACCCGGTATGAGGACCTGATGGCCCGATATGAAAACCCCATCGACCACGCCTGCGGCATGGAGGTGGGGCAGGTCTTTATCGCCAACGGCTGGGAGCGCCCGGAGGGCTTCTGCCAGAGCGCATGGGACACCCTCTCGCCCTTTGTGCTGGCCCTGAGCCACGGCGGAGCAAACTTTTATGACGGCTGGATGAAAAATCCCAGATCCGCCATGCTCTCCTGCAACGATGGCTTCCGGCCAGTGAGCTTTCTGGTGGAGGCGCTAGACGAGGACGCGGACTGAGGAGGAAACACTATGTTTGAACATAAAGTTGCCGTGGTCACCGGCGGCGCCAAGGGCATCGGCAGGGCCATCGCGGAGGAGTTCCGCAAGGCGGGCGCTCAGGTGTGCGTCATCGACCTTCTGCCCAACGATTACTATGTGGGCGACCTGGCCGACCAGGCCGTCCTGGAGGATTTCGCCTCCAAGGTTATTGCCGACTACGGCCATGTGGATTTTTTGATCAACAACGCCCTTCCTCTGATGAAGGGCATCGACGCATGCAGTTATGAGGAGTTCAACTACGCCCTGCGGGTGGGGGTTACCGCGCCCTTTTACCTCACCAAGCTGTTTGCCCCTCATTTTGCGCCCGGGGCGGCGATCGTGAACATCTCCTCCTCCCGGGACCGGATGAGCCAGCCCCAGACCGAGAGCTATACGGCGGCCAAGGGCGGCATCTCCGCCCTGACGCACGCCCTGGCGGTGAGCCTCGGCGGCAGGGTGCGGGTGAACTCCATCTCACCCGGCTGGATCGATACCAGCGATACCGTCTACGAGGGACCCGACGCCGTTCAACAGCCCGCCGGCCGGGTAGGCAATCCCCTGAACATCGCCAACATGGTGCTCTATCTCTGCTCCGACAAGGCTGGATTTCTCACCGGGGAGAACATCTGTATTGACGGCGGGATGACCCACCAGATGATCTACCATAATGACTTCGGCTGGACGTTGGGAGGGAAGGAGCAATGAGAACGGCCATCTGCTACTACTCCCGCCACCACGGAAACACCCTGAAAGTGTTGGAAGCCATAGCAGGAGAGGGGGATATCTCGCTGCTCGATGTGACCGCCCGGCAGGCCGTCCGGCTGGAAGAGTATGACTGCATCGGCTTTGCCTCGGGCATCTACGGCTTTGAAGTTCAGAAGGCCGTGGTGGAATTTGCCCGGCAGTATCTGCCCCAGGGAAAGCCGGTGTTTTTGGTCTATACCTACGGCGGAGCCAAGGGCAGCGGGGCAAAGGCGCTCACAGAGATCGCCGGAGAGAAAGGCTGTCCGGTACTGGGAGAGTTTGGCTGCAAGGGCTATGACACCTTTGGCCCCTTCAAGCTGGTGGGCGGTATTGCCAAGGGGCACCCGAACGAGCGGGACCTGGAGAATGCCCGCAGGTTTTATCGGGAGATGCAAGAGAAATATTCCTGTGGATTAGGAGGAAACACATGAAACTGGCGATTCTCTCCGACACCCACGGCCTGCTGCGGTCCGAGGTGGCGGAGCACCTGAAAACCGCCGATGTCATTCTCCACGGCGGCGACATCAACAGACCGAGCGTTGTGGACGAGTTGCGGCTGTACGCCCCGCTCTATGTCGTCCGCGGCAACAACGACAAGGAGTGGGCGGAGGACATTCCCCACGATCTCACCGTCACGCTGGGCGGGGTGGTTTTTTATCTGGTCCACAACAGGAAAGAGGTCCCGGAAAACCTCTCCGGGGTGGATGTGGTGGTGTTTGGCCACACCCACAAGTATCTGCAGGAGGAGAAGGGGGGCCTTTTGTGGCTTAACCCCGGCTCCTGCGGTCCCCGGCGCTTTCACCAGGAGATTACCATGATGATGGCGGAGATCACAGATGGGAAGATCCAGGTGGAGAAGATCACGATCCCCCATGAGATGAAGTGATGGCGGGGGAGGGGGACGTTCCGCTCCCACACGTTCGGAAGGAAAAAAGACCGGTCTGCGGCATGGAAGCAGATCGGCCTTTTTTATTTCTTCCGGGTTCGGAAGTCTTTCTCAATATCATCCTTCCAGTGCTCGTCCAGCGGGACGCTGCACCGGACCGCAGTCACAGCCTGGCCTACCACCTCATAGTTGAGCCGGGTCCCCACACTGTGGCAGTGGTAGTTCACCGCGCGGTCGGAGGTGATATCAAGCTTTCCGGCGGTCTCCACCGCGTTGATATTGGCCCTTAGGGAGAGAACTTCCCAGCCGTACATGCTGTTCTGGCGCTGGATCATCTCTTTGATCCGCTGAGACGAGTAGCGGCGGCTGGCGTCCAGCAGAGCGATGCAGCCCCGGACGCAGGACTCCCGGTCGGTGATGGGCTTCCCCTTCCCCACTTTCAACCGGTCGTGGAGCACCACGCTCCAGTCGTCAAAGAGGACGGTAAGGGCCTCGCCGGGCTCCGTTGAGAGGCGACAAGTTTGCTCAGCCCGGAATGGAATCTCTTCTCTACCGGATCCGGAGCAGCGTTCTGACAATTACAATCAGGCCGAGAACTACGATGACAGCCACCCAAAGGTATTGCTTTTCTTTGATCCCGTTATGTATTTCCAAAAGCCAGCTGAGAAACAGCAGTATGACGCTTGCAAAAATGAATACAAGGCCCAGAGGAGTACCGATGCGGAAGAGCATGTCGGGATACGCTGCCCCGGAAAAAATGACGCCGAGTATTATGATTAGCCCGATAGCGGCTGAAAGGACTGCCGCTCGATATATAACATTCTTTTTCATAAGAGGTTATCCTTTTCTCAAGATCTGCTCCATAGATTTGCCCTTGGCCAGTTCATCCACCAGCTTGTCCAGATAACGGATTTCCCGCAGGAGCGGGTCCTCGATCTCCTCGATCCGAATGCCGCATACCTTGCCGGTGATGAGGGTGCGGTAAGGGTTCATAGCGGGGGCGTGGCGGAAAAAGTCGCCGTAGCTGGTGTCTGACTGCTCCAGCCGGACAAGGTCCTCTGGGGGATATCCGGTGAGCCAGGCGGTGACCTGGTCGACCTCTTCCCGGGTACGGCCTTTTTTCTCCGCCTTGTTTACCAGTAGGGGATAGAGCTTGGAAAAGGGCATCTGTCTTACATCGGCATAGGGCACAGCGTCAACCTCCCAGCAGGCTTTGATCGAAGGCAAACAGGGCCTCATTGATCTCAAAGATGTTGTAGCTGTTGTGAGCAATGAAATACTCCACAATGATATCGAACTTGCTGGCGTGGGAAAAAGCAAAGCCCGCTTTCTGAAGCAGTTCCCGGGCTTCCTCCAGAGGCAGCTCCAGGGCTATGGCAAAGGCCATTGCAGTGGGTTTGGAGGGCTTGTAGTGGATATCCGAGCGGATCTTGGAAAAGAGCTTGCGGTCGATGTTGGCCTTCTTATAGCACTGGGCGTCGGTCATTCCGGCCTCGCCGATCTTCCGAAGCAGCATCTGGGAAAAGCTCTCGTCCAACTGCCCCAGTGCTTTGTCCAGACTTATGGGAGCCGCGGCAGAGGGAGAGGGGGTCCACAGTTCCTCTGCCGGGGATGCGGATGCAAAGGCCATAGCCTGGCGGCGCTGCTCCTCCCGGCTGTCGGTATGCTGGGCCACAAAGCAGTCATCGATATAAGCGGTGATGTCAGCAAAAAGTTTTCTGCTGATGGTGCAGGCAGCCCGATCAAAGATCACCAGATAGACCGTCATGTCGTGAGCCAGCAGAAAATCCCCGATGGTATCCACCGCCACCTTCAGGGCCTGATCTTTGGGATAGCCGTACACCCCGGAGGAGATGAGGGGGAAGGCCACCGTCTCACATTGATGGGCCAGGGCTAACTCCAGAGAGGAGCGATAGGCAGAGGCCAGCAGCTCACGTTCGCCATGGCTTCCGCCCCTCCAGATGGGACCCACGGTGTGGATCACATAGCTGGCACTCAGGCGGTAGCCCTTGGTGATCTTGGCCTGGCCCGTCTTGCAGCCGCCCAGGGTGCGACACTCCTTCAATAACTCCGGCCCGGCGGCCCGGTGGATGGCGCCATCCACGCCTCCGCCGCCCAGCAGGCTCTCGTTGGCGGCGTTGACGATGGCGTCCACCTGCATGGTGGTAATGTCGTTTCGTACGATGTGAAGGGGCATAGGGACACCTCCTCAGTTGATAGCCTAATCATAGCACGGGCGGTCCTATCTGACAATCATAGGGCCACAGTGCGTCCCGGTTTCTGAGGAAGAGTTTTTTGAAGGCGGTATGGGGCCGTGGCAGATGGGGGAGAGGTCCGGAAATTCGTGGGTCACGGACACAAGGCTCTTGCCTATTCCCCAGAGGTCTCAACTTCCAGGTGTTCTTTGGGCTGTCCGAGATACTGCCTGGACGCTTGGAGCCGCTGCTCCATTTCTGTAATTTCCGACTGGAGCTGCTGGCGGCTCTTGGTCCGGTTCCTCTCCAAAAAGAGGTGATATCGCTCCTGCAGGGATTCCTCTTTGGGCGGAAACTCAATGACCATGTCGCCGATCTGATTGCCCTCTAACTCGTTCCGGCAGATCTCATCGTCCATGACCGCCATATAGAGGGCATATCGGGTGAACTCCTTGAGGGGCATCCGGATCATCCAGCACCAGCAGGCGACGGAGCCGACTACGACGGCCAGACAGCCCAGAGCAGCAATTTTATGCCCTGTTTTCATTTATCCTCCAATATTCTGAATTTTCCGGCCAGACTTTTCCTCTATGAACCGGCGGAATTCCGGAATGCTGCCGCCCTCCAGCGCCGTCTTCTCCATGGCCAGGGCGTGGTCCTTTCCCATCACAAAAACGAAATAATCCAGGGTCTCCACCAGTGCGAGGATCTTGTCATAGTGCCACTTGGATTCCGCTGCCGCAGTCTTCACCAGATAGTGGTCGGGATAAAAGGTGGTATCGGCGGCATCGGTGCCCGGCAGGGCTTTGCGCTTTGCAAAATAGCCATTGATGGCGTCCTCTTTCCAGTTGATCAGCAACAGAGCTGCAATGACCACACAGATTGCCGCCGTCTGCCAGACGCTTCCCCAGGACAGCCAGAGGGATACCAAGAGAAGCCCAATGATGACCCAGGCATAGAGATGGGCGCTTCGGCTTCTTTGGGCCCGAACCGTTTTCCGAAGCGCCCGGGCCATAGCTGTCAGCGTTTTTTGATCGTATGTGGTGTGGCAGGTAAATTTCATAGGTACCTCCCGGGCTATCGCAGCAGTCAGTTTCTGAAATTGAACATCAATATATCACATAAAAGCGTATTGGGGATAAATGCTTTCTTAATTATCATTAAGATTGTGGGATTTCCTTGGAGACCAATGGCTAAAACACGATCACTTATTCTGCCTTTCTTTACACTTAAGTTTTTAGAATTTTTGTCGAATTATAATATGAAGGAGCCGCTTGATCTTTGTTTTTTAGTTTGTAACGCTGAAAAAGACGGGAGAAATTCAGAGGAGAGTCGAGACTGTTTGAGGAGGTGAATACCATGAAGGTAAATGGAACGGGTAGTTGGTTCTATGACTACCGTACTTCCGGTTTGGCTGGGAAAAAAGCCGGAGTTTCGTCACCTTTGGCAGGTAGTGCCAGAAGCGACCAGGTAACGCTATCAAAACAGGTACTTGCAGTCGTGCAAATGCAGAACAGACTCCGGGCCATAGACCAGGCAAGGGAGAATGCAGAAAATTCTCCAGAAGCACAAGCGCTGGATAGTATGCAGAAGACAATGGAGATACTGAAGATCTGCAACAAAATTGCCGCAAGGATACGGGCTGGCGATCATGTCCCGTTAAAAGATTTGCGGTATCTGATGAAACATGACGTACAGGCATACCAGATGGCCATGGTCTCACGAAAGCCCAAAGAGGACCCCAAGGAATGGGAAAGCGCAATTCCAAACGAAGAACAAGAGTATATTACAATGGAAGATTGTTTTTACGAGTAAAGCCGCCTATTTAGGCGGCTTTACTTCTGCTTATTTGAAATTTAGGAAGCCATCTCCCGCGAAACAATCCCTACTTTGCGGAGAAAAAGATTACTTTTCAGAGGGAAACATGACAGACAGTTGTCGTGTTCCTATGCTATAATGGGCAAAAACAGGAAAGGCAGTGCATCCCATGAAGATGGAGCGGCTCATCGGTATTCTATCTATCCTGCTCCAGACGGAGAAAGTCACCGCCCCGGAGCTGGCGGAGCAGTTTGAGGTGTCCCGCCGGACTATCCAGCGAGACATCGAGTCCCTGTGCCGGGCGGGCATTCCCATTTCTACTGCCCAGGGTGCGAGCGGAGGTATCTCCATCATGGAGGGCTACCGGGTGGACCGCACTGTGCTCACTGCCCCGGAGATGCAGGCCATTCTGGCAGGGCTGCGGAGCCTGGACAGTGTCAGCGGCACCCGGCGCTATGCGCAGCTGATGGAGAAATTGTCCGCCGGGACAGGTGGGCTGGTACCCGGTGGAGCCCACATGCTTATTGACCTCTCCTCTTGGTATAAAACCAGCCTGCCGCCGAAAATTGAGCTGATCCAGGGAGCCATCGAGCAGCACGACACCATACGTGTTACCTACTTCTCCGCCAAAGGGGAATCGGAGCGGACAGTGGAACCCTATTACCTGGTGTTCCACTG
This sequence comes from Clostridiales bacterium, assembly GCA_019418525.1. Lineage (GTDB taxonomy): Bacteria > Bacillota > Clostridia > Oscillospirales > Oscillospiraceae > Pseudoflavonifractor_A. Next base: position 2,679 of record DYBS01000029.1, on the reverse strand, counting down.
GTCCGCCTGGTATGTGTGGGGCTGGTGCCGGATGCGGGAGGATTACCGCCTCTTTAAGCTCAACCGCATGACGGAACTCACCACCGGTGAGCCTTTTCAACCCCGGTCCGTGCCGCTGCCCGATCTGGAGCCCGAGCGGATCTTTCCGGCCAAATATCAGGTCACCGTTCTCTTTGATTCATCCTGCCGCTGGCGGTTGGTGGAGGAGTACGGCACCGATAGATTTACCATGGAGCCGGACGGCAGGCTTCGTTTTACCGGAGGCTTTCCTGACGCCGACAGTGTGCTCAGCTGGGTTCTCACCTTCGGAGACAAGGCGGAGCTGCTGGAGCCGGAAGAACTGCGGGGGCAGCTTGGTGCGCTAACCAAAATGCTGGCCGACCGTTACAGGAGGAATTGACATGGCATCTCATCCCGATTTTGTGAACTATGTGACCGAGCAGCTGCGGGAGGCCGGAGCTATCCGCAGCCGGAAAATGTTCGGTGAATACGGCCTTTACTGCGATGATGTGTTCTTCGCCGTCATCTGCGACGACCAGTTTTTTGTGAAGGTTACCCCGGCGGGCGAGGCGGCCTTTCCCGACCTGCCCAAGGTCCCGCCCTATGAGGGAGCCAAGGACTCTTTCTTGGTGGAGGATGTGGACGACCGGGACACCATGACCGCACTCACTCGCCTTACCTGTCTGGCACTTCGAGAGCAGCCCCCAAAATGGAGGAAATGACCATGGCCTTTGATTACAAAAAAGAGTACAAGGAATTCTATCTGCCGCCAAAGACGCCGTGCATCGTCACTGTACCCGCAATGAACTTTCTGGCCATACGGGGCCAAGGCGATCCCAACGAGGAAAATGGCACCTACAAGCAAGCGCTGGAGCTGCTCTACGCCGTAGCCTACACCATCAAAATGAGCAAGATGGGTAAACACAAGCTGGAGGGCTACTTTGACTATGTGGTACCGCCTCTGGAGGGGCTTTGGTGGCAGCCGGGTACCCACGGGGTGGACTATGCCCAGAAGAAGGAATTTCAGTGGATCTCCCTCATCCGCCTTCCAGAGTTTGTGACAAGAGAGGTCTTTGACTGGGCTGTATGGGAGGCCGCGGAGAAAAAGCAGCAGGACTTCTCGGCGATAGAGTTCTTTCCCTGGGAAGAGGGCCTGTGTGTTCAGTGCTTGCACATCGGCCCATACGATGATGAGCCTGCCACCGTGGCCGCCATGGCGGAATATGCCAGAGGCCAGGGCTATAAGGCGGACTTTGGGAAAGGCAGGTTCCACCACGAAATTTATTTGAGTGACGTGCGGCGGTGCAAACCGGAGCGGCTGAAAACCGTCATCCGGCACCCGATTAGGAAGGTATTATGAAAGACTTTACCCGCATAGAAACCCGTTTTTCCCGCTGCAGTCTCAACTGCTCTTTGTGCTCCTGCCCCGCACCGGAACCGGCAGCTGGACATTGCCCAGGCCCGGGAACTGGGACTGGACGCTTACCTTGCACAGTTGGAGGAAAAACGGGCCGTTCTGGACAGCCGACCGGAATTGCCGCGAGCAGGCCGTCAAGGAGCGGGCCCTTGCCGCCGTGGAGCTGCTTCAGGAGGCGGCGGACCGCCGGGGCGTCAGACTGAAGCTCAACAAGAAACCGAAGAAGGGGTGATTCTATGGCGATCTCCGCAGTGATTTGTCCCGGGTGGAAGTTTTGGACAAGGCTCACTTTGTGGAGCACACCAAAAGCGGTTATGCCACGAAATTTACCGTCACGGTCTATGAGCCGCTTTGCCGCTGGGCTTTCACCATGGAAAACGGAAATATGTCCGGCTCCTGGGAGGGAATCTTCGAGCTGACAGAGAGTGGTGCCCGGCTGACCTGCACCGAGACCATCAACGCCAAGCACGGGTGGATGCGTCCCTTTGTCCCCGTCTATCTGAAGCGGCAGCAGAGGTTATATCTGGACGATTTGCGGAAGGAATTGTCGAAATAAGCCATGTTAATCTGCGTTGCTTGCGGCAACGGGCCATTCTCCCTACAATGTGAGCGAAAGGAGTGAGCCCACATGTTAAGCGAAAATATCAAGGTGATCCGTAAATCAAAGGGACTTTCCCAGCAGGAACTTGCCGTGAAACTGAATGTGGTGCGGCAAACCATCTCGAAATGGGAGCAGGGATTGTCCGTCCCGGATTCGGATCTGTTGATCGCCCTGTCGGAAGCCCTGGAGACACCCGTAAGTACGTTGCTTGGTGAAACTGTGATGGAGTCGGAGGCGGATGCGGTCAAAGCGCTCTCCGAAAAACTGGAGATCATCAATTTGCAGTTTGCGCGGAGAAAGGCACTCAGAAGAACGGTTCTTCATTGGTCGCTGATCGCATTCTGCGCGCTCATCGTGGCAATTTTTGCGGTCTTAGCAGTTATGAATAGCCCCTACCTGGGCTGGGATTTTTGCGACCCGGAACTTGCCGTTGCAGGCACAGTTTTTCATGCATTTGAATGGCTGTTTGTCCGGCTGGCCCCCATTGTCCTGATCGCGGCACTTGTCGGCATTTTTATGACGCGGAAAAAAGCATAAAACGTTTTGAGAGCAGTCCCAAGGGCCCTATTTGAACGCCACCGGACAAAACTGCGAAAAAGCGGAGGCGCAGTCCGTTCCTTTGCTCCGCTTCGGATCAAAGTGACATTGGAAGGTGGTCAAA
>DYBS01000289.1 GCA_019418525.1 Clostridiales bacterium | reverse complement strand
GGGGTGGGCTCGTCGGCCACCACCAGCCGGGGATGTTCCTGCACGGCGCAGGCCATCAGCACCCGCCGGGCCATGCCGCCGGAGAGCTCAAAGGGGTACCGTTTTTCGGTTTCCGGCCCCAGGCCATAGCGCCTCAGGGCGGCGGCGGAGCGCTGCCGGGCCGCGGGGGAGCGGTCCCCCCGGCGGAGCTGGGGCCCCACCTGCATCAAGGGGTCCAGCCAGGACACCCCCTGGGGAATGAGGACGATTTCACGGCCCCGGAGGGCGGCAGCCCGTTCGGGTGTGAGTTCCTCCCCGGCATAGCGGATGGTCCCGGACGGGGCTGCGTTGTAGGGCAGAAGGTCCAGCACCGCGTGGGCCAGCAGGCTCTTGCCCGAGCCGCTGCTCCCCACCACCGCCTCCACCTCCCCGGCACGGACGGTGAGGTTCAGGTCCCGGATGGCGGTAAACTGCCTGCGCCGGGACCCACGGTCGTACTGGGTGAAGGAGAGATTAAAGTGCTCGACTTCCAGAATCGGATTCATGTCTTTCTCCCTCCTTATGCGTGTACACTGGCCGGGTCCAGCAGGGCCCGGACCTTATCCCCCAGCCGAGCGAAGAGTACCACCACACCCACCAGCGCCAGCCCGGGGAACAGGGCCAGCCACCACCGGCCGGTGGTGAGATAGCTCATGCTCTCCGACAGGATGACCCCGATGGCGGGCTGCTCAGCGGACAGGCCGAAGCCCAGAAAGGTGATGGAGGCCTCGTGGAGGATGGCGTGGGGGAACTGGAGCACCAGGGCGGTGAGGAACTGGGGCAGCAAGTGGGGGAGAAAGTGCCGCCGGGCAATGGCCAGCCGGGACACCCCCAGGTGCTCCGCCGCCCGGACGTAGGGCGTATGTCTGAGCTGGAGGACCTCACTCCGCAGCAACCGGGCCAGAGAGGGCCAGTGGCTGAGAGACACCGCCGCCACCACCCCCACAAAGCCCTTTCCAAAGGCCAGGGACAGGAGCATCATCAGCAAAATGTGGGGGATGCCCAGAAAGAGGTCGATGACCCAGGAGAGGACGCTGTCCACCCAGCCGCCCAGAGCGGCGGCGGCCACCCCCAGCACCAGGGCCAGCACGGCACTCACCGCCGCGGTGAGGAGGCCGATGCGGATGCTCAGGGAGAGCCCGGCCAGGGTGCGGGCCAGCATATCCCGCCCCATCCAGTCGGTACCGAAGAGCCAGGTCAGGGAGGGCGGTAAATTCTTGCGGGAGAAGTCGGTGACCATGGCCGCGTCGTGGAGGGCAGCCCCCGACACCGTCACCAGCAGCAGCACCGCCGCCGCCAGCAGAGCCAGCGCCAGGGTGGTGCGCCTGGAATTGCTGTTCATACCTTGGCCGCCCCCCTTCGGATGCGGGGGTCAATGGCCCCGTAGAGGAGGTCCGCCGCCAGATTGCCCCCAAAGACCAGCGCGGCGGTGAGCACTGTGATGCCCAGCAGCAGGGGAAGGTCCCCGCCTACACCGGCGGCCACCGCCGCCTGCCCCAGGCCGGGGTAGGAAAAGACCTGCTCCACCAGCACCGAGCCGCCTAAAATCTCCCCCACCGAGGCGAACTGGAGGGTGAGGGCGGGGAGGGCGATGTTGCGCAGTCCGTGGCGGAGCACGATGGAGCGGTAACGCTCTCCACGGGCCCGGGCGAAGAGGACATAGTCCTGCTCCAACACTTCGATGAGCTTGGCGCGGGTGTGCAGAGCGATGGAGGGCACCCCGGTGATACTCAGGGTGAGAGCGGGGAGTACCGCGTGTCGCAGCCGGTCCAACAGCGTCACCGACGCCGCATCCGCCCCGATGGGCACCGAGAGCCCCATGGGCAGCCACCCCAGCCACACGGCAAACACTAATAAGAGCAAAATAGCCAGCCAGAAGGATGGGGTACTGGACAGCAACAGGCACCAGCCCCGGATGAGCTTGTCCGGGAGCCGATCTCGGAAGGCCCCGGAGATGCAGCCCAGCAGAAAGCCCAGCGTCCCCGCCAGAAGCCAGGCAAAGACCATCAGGCCCAGGGAGGCGACGAGCCGCTGGCCGATGACGGTGGTCACCGGCTGGCGGTAGAGGAGGGAAGTGCCGAAATCCCCGTGGAGGGCGGAGAAAAGCCAGTTCCCGTAGCGCTCCAGGGGCGGGGTGTTCACTCCCCAGTAGTCCTCCAGCTGGGCGATCTGCTCGCTGCTCATGGTACCCAGGGCGGCCTGGCCCACGTTGGTGCGCAGCGGGTCCAGGGGGGAGGCCGCCATCAGCACAAAGGCGGCGAAGCTCACGCCCAGCAGCAGAAGGGCCATGCGGAGGAGTTTTTTTCCGGCAAAGGCCAGGCGGTGTTTCATGGGATTCCTTCTTTCTGGTTGGGATTCGGTTCGATCCGGGGAGCCCGGAGCAATTGCCCTCACCGGGCGGGCGTCCTGCGCGGACAGCGCCCGATTTCTTTTCGCGAAAAGAAATCG
>DYBS01000288.1 GCA_019418525.1 Clostridiales bacterium | reverse complement strand
CTCTCCTCCAGCGGCGTCCCCACGCAGCTCTGGAGCAAGGCGCGGCTGGCGGCGCTCAGCGCCACCTCCGAGCAGCATTTCTCATAGTCCTCCGGGCCCATGTGCCAGGGTGTGAGCTGTCCCGGATAGCGCCTCCACAGCTGGGCGGCGATGGACAGGCCCTTCCCGTCAAAGTCGCCGGAGTAGAAAAGATCCGTCCCGCTGGCCACCAGCAGGTCCAGCAGCCGCAGGGCCGCCACCGAGGGCTGGCCGGAGGTACAGATCAGCGGGGCGCGGAAATGAGCGGAGCGGTCGCAGAGCTGGGTGAACACCATCTCATTTTCCACCAGAAATACCCGCCCGGTGGGACTGCGGGCGCCGGTGAGAGCGGACAGGCTGGCCAGAGATAGCGTCACCGCCTCCCGCCGCTGCCGGAACAGGCCGTACCCGGGGTGCTCCCCGCCGTCCGCCTCCAGCATCAGCCCCACCTGGGTGACCAGGCTGGAGATGCTGTCGCACAAGATCCCGTTCTGGTAGTACAGCGCGTCCCGCTCCTCCGCGCTCCCCGGGTAATCCAGCCCGGAGCGGAAGGCCAGCAGGTGCAGAAAGAGCTTTCCGCCCAGGTTTCCGCTGTCCAGGGCGTGGGGGTCGGAGGTGGCTCCGGCGCTGAGTACCGCCAGGCGCACCGTGCCATGAGAGCCCTCCTCCAGCCGATCCACCCCCCGGCACGCCCGGAGCAGGCTCTGTCCGGCCCCCTCCGGGTCCCGGGCGGCCTCCCGGCGGAGCAGGGCGTATCCGCTCCCCCGGCCCTTCTCCAGCTCCCCCAGCCATCGGGCGCTGGTCTCTCCCCGGCCGTCCATGGCCCGGTTCAGGACAGCGGCAAAACGGTCCTCCAGCCCCTCCCGGACCTCCCTCCGGGTTTTGATCTCTGTGCCGAAATAGGCCTCCAGCACCGCCTTCAGGGAGACGCCCCGAAAGCGAGTCTGCTGGAGTGCCGCCTCGAACTGGTCGGCCCGGAAACGCAGCGGCGGGGCGAAGGAACGGCCGAAGAGGAGCCGGGCGGCCTCGCACTCCTCTGGAGAAGCGTCGGGCAGGGTGATGCGCCCCGCCGGGCGGCCAAAACGCCGGTATTTTTCCATCAGGGCGACCAAAAGCCGGTGATAACCTGGGTTGGCGCGGAAATAGTCCGCACAGCCTTGACACAATTCCTGCTCGGTCATCAGCCGTCCTCCTCCAGGCTCCGCCGCTTCCCGTTCCAGTGGTAGTGCAGGATGGTGACCACCGGGGAGTTGGCGGGATGGTGCATCTCAGCGATATTCAGGTCGGTGACGCAGGCGTAGCACCCCCACAGAACCTGGGAGTTGAGGATGTAGTCAAACTCCAGAATGCCCATCAGCTCAAACATGGCGCTGATGTTCTGGTCGTCCACACCGGCGAAGGCCTCGTCCAGGGCCAGCATCCGGGGGCAGGAGTCTCCACCCTTCAAATACTGGGCAGAGACCGAAGCGAAGAGGGGTACATACATGGCCATGGCCTTCTCGCCACCGCTGAAGCGGTTAAAGGCCCGGTCGTTGAGTTCCTTCTTCCCGCTGTCCCCCCGCTGGTAGAACAGGTGGAACTCGTACCAGCCCCGATAGTCCAGCACGCCCCGGATCAGATCAGCGTAATTGACCGCTTCGCCCCGGAGCCGGGCCTCCTCCCGGGCCCGCCTCACCCGGCTGCGGAAGTGGCTGGAAACCTTCTGGCTGTCCTCCGGAGTGAGGAGGGCCCGGTCCTTGTTCAGCAGCGTGACCAGCTGGGCGGTGTCCAGCTCCCCCTCCCCCTCCGACTTCTTCTCCTTCCAGTCCAGGCTGAAGGTGAGCCCCATGGAGGTGGTGAGGGTGGCCATGAGGCCGGTCATGTTCCGGGTCCACTGGGCACTCTCCTCGATGCGGGCGCGCAGGGTGTGGCTGATGGTCTCGGTGAGGATGTTTTCAAAGAGCTCCCGGTCCCGGTCCTCCAGCAGCGCGCCGGTGGTGTCGATGTCGGTCTGGAGGGCCTGGATGAACGCGTAGAGGGAGAGCTCCCGCCCCCCTTTTTTCAGGGTGATGACATACCGCTGCCGGAGCTGGGCGGGCTGATCGGGGGCGTCAAAGACCACCTTGATCTCCGGGTGGTAGCCGGACAGGCTGCCCCGATACCGCTGGAAATTGCTCGAAATGGCCTCTCCCATCTCGGCGGCGGTGCGCCCACGGGCCGAGGCCGGGGCCTTGCTTGCCGCCTGCCGGGCCTGCTCCTCCAGCACCAGGGTCCCGTCCAGGCCGGAGAAGCCCAGTTCCAGGTCCTCCCGGAAGTAGGTCTCCAGATCCTGCTCCTCCATCACGGCGCGGGTCAGGCTCTCCTTCCGCCCCTGGATGACCTCCCCGGCCCGGGCCACCTGCTCCTCCAGGCGGGCGCACTGGATCTCCGCGTCCCGGTTCTCGCTATCCTGGAAGGAGATCTCCTCCTCCAGCTCGGTCAAGCGGCGGGCCCTGGCCTGGTTTTCCGGCCGGTCCAGGAAG
>DYBS01000287.1 GCA_019418525.1 Clostridiales bacterium | reverse complement strand
CCCTGATGCTGGCCGCCTATGACGTGAACAACCAGAAGCTCAACGTTATGAGCATCCCCCGGGACACCATGGTAAATGTGTCCTGGGACATTAAGAAGATCAACTCCGTGTACAATATGTACGGCGGCGGCGACGAGGGCATCGAGGCCCTGGGCGCCGAGATCAGCCAGCTGGTGGGCTTTGTGCCCGACTACCAGATCGTGGTGGAGTGGGACGCGGTGGGTGAGCTGGTGGACGCCATCGGCGGTGTGTACTTCGACGTACCCATCGACATGAACTACGACGACCCCGCCCAGGATCTGTCCATCCACATCAACAAGGGCTATCAGCATCTCAACGGCGAGCAGGCCATGGGCGTGGTGCGCTACCGCCACGACAACATGATCAACGGCAAGATGAAGGGCTATCCTAACGGAGACTTGGGCCGTATCGAAACCCAGCAGGCCTTCCTCACCGCCGTCATTGAGCAGTGTCTCCAGATCCAGAATATTACGAAAATCAAGGAGCTAGCCCGTATTTTCAATGAGAATGTCACCACAAACCTGTCGGTGAACAACCTTCTGTGGTTCGGCCAGCAGGCGGTGCTGGGCAACGAGAAGAGCGGAGAGAAGCTGGACATGGACAATGTCAATTTTGTGACCATGCCCAACAAGGGCGTCTATGTCTGGAGCCGCAGCTACGGCAACGAGCAGTCCTATGTGGTGCCCATTGCCGATGAGCTGGTGGATCTAGTGAATGAGAGCTTCAACCCCTATCTGGAGGAGCTGACTGACCAAGAGCTGGACATCATGGGTGTGGACGAGAACGGCCACATCTACTCCAGCACCGGCTATCTGGAGGACAAGAAAGCAAATGGCTCCAGTGGCAGTTCTTCGTCCGGCAGCAGCTCTTCCTCCAGCGGAAGCAGCAGCTCCGGCAGTTCCAGCAGCAGTTCCGGAAACTCCAGCTCCAGTAAGCCCAGCAGTACCCCCAAGCCCAGCACGGAGCCGGTGGAGACGCCGTCTGTCAGCAGCACACCCAGTGAGAAACCGGTGGTGAGTACCGTGCCCAGCACCACTCCGGAGGGCGGCGGCGCCACGGAGCCCACCACCGCGCCGACCCCGGAGACCCCGGTGACCGAGCCCACGGCGGCTCCCACGCCGCCCCCCGCACTTACCACCGCGCCTGCGGAGGGAGAAGTCGTGCTTCCCCCCGAGGCGGAGTAATACAGAAAAGGAGAATCCATTATGACCCCCAAAGAACTGGCACTGGCCGCCGTCAAGGCGCTGGACAGCAAGAAGGGACAGGATATCAAGGTCCTGGAGACGGGGCACCTGACCACTCTGGCCGACTATTTCGTGCTCTGTACAGCCACCTCCACCACCCAGGTCAAGGCCCTGGCCGACACCTGTGAGAAAATGCTCAAGGATGAGGGCGAGATGCCCCACCATGTGGAGGGCCACCGGGAGGGCGGCTGGATCCTGCTGGACTTCTCCAGCGTGGTGGTCCACGTCTTTATGGAGGAGTCCCGGAAGTTCTACGACCTGGAGCGGCTGTGGGCCGACGCCACTCCGGTGGACATCAGCGAGATCGTGAAGCCCAACTAAACATACCGCTGCGGGCGGGACGGCATGGTGATCTGCCGTCCCGCCCGTTTTTTATGGAGTGGTACGGGTCATTGGGGTGCACACGCCTAGAAGAGTTAAAAAATACCGCCCGTCTCTCACTGTGAGACGGGCGGTATGGCTTATTTCTCTTTGACAAAAGGGGAGAGCAGGACGCCCAGCACCAGTCCCACTAGTGCTGGAATCACCCAGCCCAGCCCCAAATCGGACAGGGGGATAAAGGACAGTACGTCCGAGTAGGTCAGCTGCTGAAGCTCCAGCAGGATGCTGGCCACCCCAGTAAAGAGCACGGTGAGGGGGTAGACCAGTCGGCCGCTCTGGATGCCCTTGGGGAGAAGGGAGAGCAGGATCATCACAATGGCCACGGGGTAGAGGATGTTGAGCACCGGCACCGACAGGCTGAGGATCTGGGTCAGACCGATGTTGGCGATCAGAGCGCTGACCACCGCAAAGACCACCGCCCACTGCCGGTAGCTCAGCACAGGGAAGGTCTCGGAAAAATACTCGCCGCAGGAGCTGATGAGACCCACACACACGTTGAAGCAGGCGATGATGAAGATAGCGGCCAGCAGCAGGTTACCCATGGGACCAAAGAGGGCGGCTACCAGGTTGGTGAGGGCCTGAGCGCCGTCCGAGGGCTCAGGAAAGGCCCCGGCGGACAGGGCACCGATATGAGCCAGCATGGAGTAGATGATGAGGAGCAGCACTCCGGCGATGATGCCCGCCCGGACAGTGGAGCGCACCACCACATGCTCGTCGTGGATGCCCCGGGCCCGGATGTTCAGGCTGATGATGATGCCGAACACCAGCGCGGCGATGGTGTCCATAGTCTGATAGCCCTCTAGGAAGCCGTTGACCACGGCGTTCACCGCTTTCTCATAGGTGGGGACTGGAGGGCCATAGCCCTCCAGTGGATTGAC
>DYBS01000286.1 GCA_019418525.1 Clostridiales bacterium | reverse complement strand
GTCCCCCACAGCACCAGACAGGCGGCGGGAATCCCCAGCCCGTAGGCCCCCAGGACGGACGCCGCCCACAGAAACACCGGCTCTCCCAGCAGGCCGGGCCGTGCCGCCCTGGCCAGAAGCAGCACCCCCCACTGGGCCGCCAGCATGACGGCCATCTGGGCGAACAGGGCCCAGCCCAGGCGGGAAAAGGGTTGACGGGCCTCCATTGCGCCACCTCCACAAAAAGATTACCAAAGTATTATAGCAATTTTCTATCTCCCCGACAAGGAACGAAATATTGACAACTCTCTTTCATGCGGGTACAATATCTTGTGTTCGAATACAACTGGAGGAGAGATACGATATGCCCATTTCGGAAAACGCAAAGGCCGTGCTGGAGCGGCGCTACCTGGCCCGGGACGAGCAGGGACAGCCCACCGAGACCGTGGACGGCCTGTTCCGCCGGGTGGCCAACGCTGTGGCCGAGGGTGACCGCCGCTTTGATTCCAAGGCGGACGTGGTGGCCACGGCCAAGGAGTTTTATGAGCTGATGGTCAGCCTGGACTTCCTGCCCAACTCCCCCACCCTCATGAACGCGGGCCGCCCCCTGGGCCAGCTCTCCGCCTGCTTCGTGCTGCCGGTGGCCGACTCCATGGAGGACATCTTCGACGCCATCAAGAACGCTGCGCTGATCCACAAGAGCGGCGGCGGCACCGGCTTCTCCTTCTCCCGCCTGCGGCCCAAGGGCTCCACCGTCAACTCCACCGGCGGCGTGGCCTCCGGCCCCATCTCCTTTATGAAGGTGTTCAACGCCGCCACCGAGGCGGTGAAGCAGGGCGGCACCCGCCGGGGCGCCAACATGGGGATTCTGCGGGTGGACCACCCCGATATTCTGGAGTTCATCACCTGCAAGAACGATACCCGCGAGATCACCAACTTCAACCTCTCCGTGGGCATCACCGAGGCGTTTATGGAGGCGGTGAGCCAGGACAAGCCCTACGACCTGGTGGACCCCGCCACCGGCCGGGTGGTGGGCCAGCACAGCGCCCGGGCGGTCTTTGATGCCATTGTCACCTCGGCCTGGCAGACCGGCGAGCCGGGCATCATCTTCCTGGACCGGCTGAACCGGGACAACGTGGTGCCCAGCCAGGGGGAGATCGAGTCCACCAACCCCTGCGGAGAGCAGCCGCTGCTGCCCTATGAGAGCTGCAACCTGGGCTCCATCAACCTGGTCAACCACCTGATGAAGACCCCCGCCGGGTGGGTGCTGGACCGGGCCAAGCTGGAAAAGACCATCCGCACCGCCGTCCACTTCCTGGACAACGTGATTGAGGTCAACCAGTACCCCCTGCCCGAGATCGACCGGATGACCCGCTCCACCCGCAAGATCGGCCTGGGCGTCATGGGCTTTGCGGACATGCTCCTCCACATGGGCGTGCCCTACAACAGCGAGGAGGGCGTCGCCCTGGCCGAGGAGATCATGGACACGGTGAATTCCATCGGCCACCAGGCCAGTGAGGAGCTGGCCGAGATCCGGGGCCCTTTCCCCCTCTTTGACCAGAGCATCTACAGGGACGGCAGGCCCATCCGAAACGCCACCGTCACCACCATCGCCCCCACCGGCACCCTGTCCATCATCGCCGGGGTATCCTCCGGCGTAGAGCCGGTGTTCGCCTACGCCTATATCCGCAATGTGATGGACGGCACCCACCTTATCGAGACCAATCAGATTCTGAAGGACAGGCTGGTGGAGGCGGGCATCTACTCCGACGAGCTGATGCACAAAATCGTGGAGCAGGGCTCCCTGGCCCACGTGGACGGCATCCCGGAGGACATCCGGCGGGTGTTCGTCTGCGCCCACGACGTGTCCCCCATCTGGCATGTGAAAATGCAGGCCGCCTTCCAGCGGTACACAGACAACGCGGTGAGCAAGACGGTGAACTTCCCCAACTCCGCCACCAAGGAGGAGGTCGCCGAGGTCTACCGGCTGGCCTTCACTCTGGGCTGCAAGGGCACCACCATCTACCGGGACGGAAGCCGCAACGAGCAGGTGCTCAACATCGGCAAGGTCAACGACGGCAAGGCCGCCACCGGCGACCCGGTGGTGGACGCCGTGCTGGACTCCGGCTGCGAGGGCACGGCCTGCCTGATCAAATCCGGAGCCTACGGCCATATCCAGCCGAGGCCGCGCCCCGCCGTCACCAGCGGCTTTACCGAGAAGGTGCGCATCGGCTGCGGCAACCTTTATATCACTGTCAACTACGACGAGAACGGCATCTGTGAGGTATTCACCAACACCGGCCGGGCCGGAGGCTGTCCCAGCCAGAGTGAGGCCACCGCCCGCCTGACCAGCGTGGCCATCCGCTCGGGTATGGACCCCAAGGAGATCATCACCCAGCTCAAGGGGATCCGCTGCCCCTCCTGCCTCCGGCAGCAGGGCGTGCCCGTCACCTCCTGCCCCGACGCCATCGCCAAGGCCCTGGAAAAGGTGCTCAAGGTCTCCCAACAGGGCGGCGGCTGCCCCGCCCCCGCGCCCATCAGCGCCGCGTCCAAGACTGCCACGCC
>DYBS01000285.1 GCA_019418525.1 Clostridiales bacterium | reverse complement strand
GCCTTGGCGTGGTTGATGGACTCAACCGTCTGGGGCATGATGCCGTCGTCGGCGGCCACCACCAGGATGGCCACATCGGTGATCATGGCGCCGCGGGCGCGCATGGCGGTGAAGGCCTCGTGGCCGGGGGTGTCCAGGAAGGTGATGGTCTTGCCCTGCACGTTCACCTGATAGGCGCCGATGTGCTGGGTGATGCCGCCGGCCTCGCCCGCCGCCACGTGGGCGTTGCGGATATAGTCCAGCAGGGAGGTCTTGCCGTGGTCGACGTGGCCCATGACCACCACCACGGGGGCGCGGGGCTCCAGATCCTCCTCCTTGTCCTCGGCGGTGTCGATGAGCCGCTCCTCGATGGTGACAATGACCTCCTTTTCCACCTTGCAGCCCAGCTCCTCGGCAATGATGGCGGCGGTGTCGAAGTCGATGACGTCGCTGAGGGAGGCCATGACGCCGTTCTTCATCAGGGTCTTGACCACCTCGGCGCCGGTCTTCTTCATACGGGAGGCCAGCTCGCCCACGCCGATGGCGTCTGGGATCTTGACAGTCAGCGGAGTCTTTTTGGCGATCTCCAACTGGAGCCGGCGCATCTTCTCCTGCTCCTCCTGGCGGCGCTTGCTGCCCTGGAAGCCGCCCTTGCGCTGGTTGCGGCCCTGGAACTTCTGCTTGCCGGCCTGCATCTGCTTGGTCTTGCCCGCAGCCAGGTTCTCCAGCCGCTCGTCGTACTTCTCCAGGTTCACCTGGCCGCCCTTCCGGGTGTCCACTACCTTCTTCTCGGGGACGCGGGTAGCGGGCCGGTTTGCCGGCTGCTGGGCCGGCTGCGGCTTGCCCTGGGGCTGCTGGGGCGCGGGCCTGCCCGCCGGCGCGGCGGGCTTCTGCGCCTGGGGCGCGGCCTTGGCGGGCTCCCCCTTGGGGGCCGGGGCAGCCTTGGGCTCCCGGTAGACCTCGGCGTAGATGCTCTCGATGTTGTCCACCTGGTTGTGCTGGGTCAGGTACTCGAAGATCAGGGAGAGCTCCCGGTCCTCCAGCACCTGCATATGGTTCTTGGGAGCCGTCGCATATTTCGTCAGAATGTCGGTGATCTCCTTGGAGTTCTTCTTGAAATCCTTGGCCACCTCGTGCACGCGATACTTGTTGTTCAGCAAATAAGCCACCTCCATCGGCGGGCTTGCGCCAATAGGAAAACGCGGCGGGGCCGCTGCGCTTTCTTATTGGAACAAGCCCTCGTTGTTCCAATCCTATTGTGTGCCATGGTCTCATGGCGTCTTCTTCTTGACGGTCAGCCTGCCCCGGGGCAGGCTGACCGTCAAGAAGAAGACGCCATGAGACCATGGCACACAATAGGATTGGAACAACGAGGGCTTGTTCCAATAAGAAAGCGCAGCGGCCCCGCCGCGTTTTCCTATTGGCGCAAGCCCGCCGATGGAGGTGGCTTATTTGCTGAACAACAAGTATCGCGTGCACGAGGTGGCCAAGGATTTCAAGAAGAACTCCAAGGAGATCACCGACATTCTGACGAAATATGCGACGGCTCCCAAGAACCATATGCAGGTGCTGGAGGACCGGGAGCTCTCCCTGATCTTCGAGTACCTGACCCAGCACAACCAGGTGGACAACATCGAGAGCATCTACGCCGAGGTCTACCGGGAGCCCAAGGCTGCCCCGGCCCCCAAGGGGGAGCCCGCCAAGGCCGCGCCCCAGGCGCAGAAGCCCGCCGCGCCGGCGGGCAGGCCCGCGCCCCAGCAGCCCCAGGGCAAGCCGCAGCCGGCCCAGCAGCCGGCAAACCGGCCCGCTACCCGCGTCCCCGAGAAGAAGGTAGTGGACACCCGGAAGGGCGGCCAGGTGAACCTGGAGAAGTACGACGAGCGGCTGGAGAACCTGGCTGCGGGCAAGACCAAGCAGATGCAGGCCGGCAAGCAGAAGTTCCAGGGCCGCAACCAGCGCAAGGGCGGCTTCCAGGGCAGCAAGCGCCGCCAGGAGGAGCAGGAGAAGATGCGCCGGCTCCAGTTGGAGATCGCCAAAAAGACTCCGCTGACTGTCAAGATCCCAGACGCCATCGGCGTGGGCGAGCTGGCCTCCCGTATGAAGAAGACCGGCGCCGAGGTGGTCAAGACCCTGATGAAGAACGGCGTCATGGCCTCCCTCAGCGACGTCATCGACTTCGACACCGCCGCCATCATTGCCGAGGAGCTGGGCTGCAAGGTGGAAAAGGAGGTCATTGTCACCATCGAGGAGCGGCTCATCGACACCGCCGAGGACAAGGAGGAGGATCTGGAGCCCCGCGCCCCCGTGGTGGTGGTCATGGGCCACGTCGACCACGGCAAGACCTCCCTGCTGGACTATATCCGCAACGCCCACGTGGCGGCGGGCGAGGCCGGCGGCATCACCCAGCACATCGGCGCCTATCAGGTGAACGTGCAGGGCAAGACCATCACCTTCCTGGACACCCCCGGCCACGAGGCCTTCACCGCCATGCGCGCCCGCGGCGCCATGATCACCGATGTGGCCATCCTGGTGGTGGCCGCCGACGACGGCATCATGCCCCAGACGGTTGAGTCCATCAACCACGCCAAGGC
>DYBS01000284.1 GCA_019418525.1 Clostridiales bacterium | reverse complement strand
CGGATGTACAGTTCACCGACTTTATGAAAAACACCATGGAGAAGTATCACCTGGACGGCAGTCACCTCATTGCGGAAATGACCGAGAGCTGTATGGATGAGCAGCCGGAGAACCTCATCCACTTTGTGGACGCCTGCAAGAGCATGGGCATCCAGATCGCGCTGGATGATTTCGGCAGCGGCTACTCCTCTCTGCGGATGCTGCTGCAATACCCCTCCAGCATGATCAAGCTGGACCGCTCCCTGCTGGCAGAGATGACGGAATCGGCGGATAAGATGAACTTCATCTCCAGCATCGTCTATGCCTGTCACCGCTTTGGGAAGAAGGTCTGCATGGAGGGCGTGGAGACCGGCATGCAGAATGCGTTGATCCGGGAGTCCGGTTGTGATATGATTCAAGGATATTACTATTACCATCCTATGGAAGTGGAGGACGTATACCGTCTGCTTGCCACATATGCCGGACAGGAGGCGGAAGGAGGCTCTGTATGATGTTTGAGGCAAACCGGGAACAGCCAGCGCGGGAAGAGGAAATCGTATACGCCCAGCTGATCCGGTTTTTGAACTACTATTTTGTGCAACGAGATATGGAGCAGAGTCTTGCCATGCTTTCCGACCGGATCATCAGCGTCGGCACTGGTGAGGACGAGGTGGCCGAGGGCAAGGAGGAGATGCGCAGTCTGATGGAGGCTGAGTTCGCCAGCCTGCCGGGGCCCATCCAATATGAGATCCAGGATCACGCCCTGAACCGGCGGGCGCCGGGCTGCTGGGACTGCTATTGCGGCATGCAGCTGGATGTGACCACGCCCGGGAAGGAGCGGGTCCTCTATCCCATGCGTATGACCGTGGGCATGCACGAGGAGCGGGACGGCTATGTGATCGACACCGTGCACGCCTCGGAGCCCAGCCAGACCCAGGGAGAAGGGGAGTTTTTCCCGCTGAAATTCATCTCCGAGGGGGCCCAGGCCGTCAACCGCACCACCCAGCGGGAGCTGCTGGAGATCATTGAGCAGATCATGCCCGGCGGGATCGTCGGTGGATATGCGGAAGAGGGGTTCCCGCTATATGTGGCCAACGAGCGGCTGCTGCGCATGGCGGGTTACAGCAGCTATGAGGAATTCGATCAGGACATCCAGGGGCTGGTCATCAACAGCATCCACCCGAAGGATCACGACTTTGTGAACCGAACGGTGGCGAAACTTCTGGGGAAGAGCGACCAGTATGAGATCGAGTACCGGATGAAGCGCCGGGACGGGAGCTATTTCTGGGTCCATGACATTGGCCGCAGGACCGTGGCCAGCGATGGCCGGGAGGCCATCATCAGCGTCATCATCGACATCTCCCGGCAGATCGACCTGCGGGACCGCCTGCGGAGAGACGCGGATCATGACTCCTTGACGGGGATCTACAACCGCCGGGCGGGGCAGGAGCGCGTTATGAATACCATTCGCGACAGCTCCGGCTATGCCTTTTTTATGCTGGATCTGGACAACTTTAAGCAGGTGAATGACATCTACGGCCATGAGCAGGGCGACATCGTGCTGCGCCATTTTGCCGAACAGCTGCTGCGGACCTTCTACCGGACGGATACAGTCTGCCGGATGGGGGGCGATGAGTTCGTGGTGTTTCTCCCCAATGTCTCGGACATTCACATGCTGGAGGAGAAAATAAACCAGCTCATCGACGCCTATGGCGAGCTGGTGGCAGGGGACTGGCCGGAGGCACACTCCACACTGTCGGCAGGCGGGGTGTACGGCCATACGCCCCGGGATTTTTCCGAGCTGTACCATCTGGCCGATCAGGCGCTTTACCAGGTGAAGAAGGAACAGAAGGGCAAGGTCAAGATCCTGCCGGTCTGATCCGGAAAAAAGACACTATGTGAGACGAGAGAGCCCCCGCACCGGGAAACCGGTGCGGGGGGCTCTTTTTCTCTGGGGCGGCCTTACAGATTTTTAAAGAGTTCTTAAGAAAAATTCTAGATTGAGGTAAGCGGGTTTAAATCTTTCTGGTTTATGCTGATGGTACAACGAAAAGGAGGGAGCAGCATGAAGATCCTGATTTTGACCGGAAAGTTCGGTATGGGACACTGGTCGGCCTCCCAGTCCCTGTGCCAGCAGCTCACCCGGACGCTGCCCCGTGCACAGGTGCAGGTGACCGATTTCTTTGCCTACGCCATGCCCAACCGCTCCGAGGCGCTCTACAAGGCCTTCCACCTGCTGGTGACCTACGGCAGTGGCCTTTTTAATACATACTACAAGGTGACCGAGCACCTGCCCACCGACCTCAACTCCCCGCTGGACCGGCCCATGCTGGACAAGCTGGGGGAGCTGCTGGCAGAGGAGGCCCCCGACGCGGTCATCGCCACCCACCCCATCTGCGCCGGGCTCACCGCCCGCTGGAAGGAGGAAGAGGGACGGGACCTGCCCCTCATCACCTGCGTCACCGACCTCTCTACCCACAACGAGTGGATTCACGCCGGGACCGACTGCTATCTGGTGGGCAGCCCCGAGATCCGCCGCCGCCTCATGGCCAAGGGCGTGGAGGACCGCCGCATCCTGGTCACCGGCATCCCGGTGAAGG
>DYBS01000283.1 GCA_019418525.1 Clostridiales bacterium | reverse complement strand
CCCCAGGAGCTCTTCCGCCGGTACAGCCGGGGGTTGAGTGTGCTGAAGCTGCGCACCGTTCTGGTGTTTCTGCTGGCGGGGCTCATCCTCTATCTGACCCTGGGCCCCCTCTTCGGCGCCCCGCTGCCCGGCCTGCTGGCCCAGAGCGCCCAGCTGGTCCTCTACTGCCAGGCGGGACTGCTGGTGCTGGCCCTGCTGCTGTCGCTGGACGCGGTGCTGTGGGGCATCTTCCGCCTCATCACCTTCCGGCTGGGGATGGACAGCCTGGTGGTGCTCTCCTGCGCCGCCGCCCTGGCCGACACCCTCACCCTGATGCGCCTGGCCGAGGCGCCGGAGCGCCAGCCCTACTGCGGCGTGGCCGCCCTGGCCCTGGCCTTCACCATGCTGGGCAACTACCTCAAGCGCAAGGGTCAGCGCGTGGCCTGCCGCACGGCGGCCTCAGCCAGTGAGCCCTACCTGGTCACCCTGGACGAGGGGGCCTGGAACGGCCGGGACGCCTATGCCAAGTGGTCGGGGGAGCCCATCGGCTTCGGCCGGCAGATGCAGGCCCCGGACGGGGCCGAGCGCATCTTCCATGTGATGACCCCCCTGCTGCTGGTGGCCTGCTTCCTCTTCTCTATCCTGGCCTCGGTGGGCCGGAAGCGGCCGGAGGATCTGCTTTGGTGTCTGTCCGCCATGCTCAGCGCCTCGGCCTCCTTCTCGGCCACGCTGTGCTACGGCGTGCCCTGGAACGCTCTGTCCACCCGCCTGGCCAAGAGCGGCGCCGCCCTGGCCGGCTGGGATGGTGTCACCTCCACCAGCGGGCACAGCGGCATCCTGCTCACCGACTACGACCTCTTCCCCCCCGGCACCGTGTCCCTCAACGGCATCAAGATCTTTGGGGACTTCCCGGTGGACAAGGTGGTGGGCGTCACCGCCACCCTGATCCGGGACACCGGCAGCGGGCTGGACAAGATCTTCCACGACCTGCTCCGCACCCAGGGGGCCACCTACCGCCGGGCCAGTGACTTCTGCTGCTACGAGGGCGGCGGCGTGTCCGCCGTCATGCGGGGGGAGACCGTCCTGGTGGGCACCGCCTCCTTCATGCACCTGATGGAGATCCCCCTCCCCCAGGGTTTGAACGTGAAGAACGCCGTGTTCTGCGCCATCGACGGGGAGCTGGCGGGGCTGTTCGCCCTGAAATACTCCCTCCACGGCACGGTGGAGCCCGCCCTCTTCGCCCTCATCCAGAACCACATCGCCCCAGTGCTGGCCACCCGGGATTTCAACATCATCCCCGCCATGCTCCAGCAGCGCTTTAAGCTCCCCGCCGACCGGATGGAGTTCCCCGCGGTGGAGCGCCGGGTGGAGCTCTCCTCCCGGGACCGGAAACACAGCGACATCCTCACCGCCGTGCTGTGCCGGGAGGGGGTGGGCCCCTACACCGAGGCCGCCGTGGGCGGCAAGCGCCTGCGCGCCGCTGTGCGGGCCTCCGCCATCCTCACCTGTCTGGGCTCCTGCGCCGGCGTGGTGCTGGGCTTCTACCTCACCTTTATGGCCGCCTATGACTCCCTGACCCCCTTCAACCTGCTGGTGTTCCTGCTGATGTGGATGGTGCCCACCGTCCTCATCTCCCACTGGATCGACCGGTACTGAACGAAACTCGATCAACGGAGCGTAATTTCTGCATGAAACTGATCCTGAGCGACTGCCCCCTTTCCATCCAGCTGCCCCCGGACGACAGCGTGGTCCATGTGGATCTGTCCCAGCTGCGCATCACCAACTGCGTGGGCTGCTTCGGCTGCTGGACCAAGACCCCCGGGCGCTGTGTGATCCGGGACGACGCCACCCAGGTCTATCCCCTCATCGCCCGCAGCGACCGGGTGCTGTATGTCAGCCGTGTCCGCTATGGCGGCTATGACACCGTGATGAAAACCATGCTGGAGCGGGCCATCCCCATCCAGCAGGCCTTCATCCGGTCCCACCACAGCGAGACCCACCATGTTCAGCGGGCGGTGGCCCCCAAGCAGGCCCTCATCGTGGCCTACGGCGACACCGGAGCCGAGGAGCAGGCCCTCTTCCGGCAGCTGGTGGCGCGCAACGCCCGCAACATGAATTTTGAACACTATCAGATCGTATTCTGTGCCCCCTCCGATCTGGACGGCGTAGTGAGCGAGGAGGTGGCGAAATGGCAGAGCTGCTGATCCTGAACGGCAGCCCCCGGGCGGCCAGGTCCAACTCCAAGCGCTATGCCCAGCTCTTTGCCCAGCGCTGCCCCCTGTCCTCGGAAAGCTGTGCCATCAGCCCCACCAACCATCTGGAGCTGTGCGCCAAGCTGGCGGAGTGCAGCCAGGTGCTGCTGGCGTTCCCCCTCTACGCCGACGGCATCCCGGTGACCCTCCTCAATTTCCTCAAAACTCTGGAGGAGCATCCCCCGCGGCGCAAGCCCACCATCTCGGTGCTCATCAACTGCGGCTTTCTGGAAGCATACCAGAACGACACGGCGGTGGCTATGGTGGAGCTGTTCTGCCGTCAGAATGGCTATCCCTTCGGCTCGGTGCTGAAGATCGGCAGCGGCGAGGCCATTCTGGACACCCCCTTCCGCTTTGTGGTCCATCGGGCCGTGGCCAGACTGGCCCGGGCCGTGGCCCGGGGCGAGCGGCGG
>DYBS01000282.1:489-2663 GCA_019418525.1 Clostridiales bacterium | reverse complement strand
GATCTCCTCCATCTATATGCTGCTGAGCAAGAACGTCCTCTCCCGGCAGGCGCAGAAGCTGACCTACGCGGTGCTGCCGGTGAAGAAGGCCAACCACTTCCTGGCCGTGTGCAGCCGGGCCAACCGGATCTTCTCCGGCTTCCTCAACGGCAAGATCCTGGACAGCGCCATCATCGGTGTGCTGTGCTTTATCCTCACCGTGCTGCTGCGCATCGACTTTGCGGTACTCATCAGCGTGGTCATCGGGGTGACCAACATCATCCCCTTCTTCGGACCCATCGTGGGCGCCATCCCCTGCATCTTCATCCTGCTCATTGTGGACCCGTGGCAGGCGTTGCGGTTCTCCATTCTAGTGCTGGGCCTGCAGCAGTTCGACGGCAACATCCTGGGCCCCAAGATCCTGGGTGACAGCACGGGCATCTCGGCCTTCTGGGTGCTGGTTTCCATCGTCATCGGCGGCGGACTCTTCGGTTTCCCCGGCATGCTGCTGGGCGTACCCACCTTTGCGGTGCTGTACTCCCTGCTGGGTGACTGGGTGCGGGGCCGTCTGAAGGCCAAGGGCATCTGCGCCCCCGAAGGAGAGGCTCCGGCCCCTCCTGATGAGAGCGACAAGAGCGAATAAAAGAAGGGCCGCGTTCCAACTGGAACGCGGCCCTTTTTCTTGTTTCAGACCACAGCGGAGACCAGGTCATTCATGTTGTAGAGCCCGGGCTCTTTCACCCCGGACAGATAGCAGGCGGCCTTCACCGCGCCGGAGGCAAACACCTCCCGGCTCATGGCGGAGTGCTTCAGCTCCACCACCTCGTCCCGTCCGGCGAAGATGACCTCATGGTCGCCCACGATGTTGCCGCCCCGGACAGAGGAGATGCCGATGTCGTGGGGGGCCCGGCGCTGGCGGACGGCGTGGCGGTCATAGACCGGGTTGGGCTGGTAGGGGAGACCCTGGGCGGCAGCCTCATAGAGCATGAGGGCGGTGCCGCTGGGGGCATCCACCTTGCGGTTGTGGTGGCGCTCCACGATCTCCACGTCGTAGTCCTCCCCCAGGAGGGAGGCGCAGCGCTTGACCAGCTCCATGAGGACGTTCACCCCCAGGGACATGTTGCCCGAGCGGAAGATAGGCACCTCTTTGGCGGCCTCGTCGATGGCGGCGAGCTGCTCCTCGGAGTAGCCGGTGGTGGCCAGCACCAGGGGCACGTGCTTCTCCTTGCCGAAGGCCAGCAGGTTCTCCAGCGCGGCGGGGGAGGAGAAGTCGATGACCGCGTCAGCCTCCACGGTGCACTGGGCGGGGTTGGACCACACGGGGAAGGAACCGTCGCCCTGCCCCAGAATGTCGAAGCCACCCACCGCCTCCACGTCAGGGCGGGCCTTGCAGATGTCGGCCACCACCCGGCCCATGTGGCCGTTGCAGCCGGAAATGAGGATCTTGACCATTTCTACATCCCTCCCGCACATCAGGCCAGCAGGCCCATGCGCTCCATGGCGGCCCGGAGGACCTTCAGGTGTTCGGGGGAGATGTCGCACAGGGGCAGGCGCAGCCCGCCTACGTTGCGACCGGCCAGGTTGAGGGCTGCCTTGATGGGGATGGGATTGACTTCGATGAAGAGGGCGTCGATGAAGTCCATGTACTCGATCTGCAGCTTGGCGGCGGCGTGGAAGTCGCCCTCCAGGCACAGGTGGCTCATCTTCACCATGACCTCGGGCACGATGTTGGAGGCCACCGAGATGACGCCCTTAGCGCCCAGGCTCATCATGGGCACCACCTGATCGTCGTTGCCGGACCAGATGTAGAAGTCGTCGGGGCAGATGCAGCGGGTGTGGGCCAGGAGGGAGAAGTTGCCGCTGGCCTCCTTGATGCCGTTGATCTTGGGGTTCTGGGCGAGGATGCGGTAGGTCTCGGCGGTGAAGGACACGCCGGTGCGGCCGGGCACGTTGTAGAGGATGATGGGCAGCTCCACCCGGTCGGCGATGTACTCGTAGTGCTTGATGAGGCCGGTCTGGCTGGCCTTGTTGTAGTAGGGGGTGACGTGGAGCAGGGCGTCCGCGCCGGAGTCCTGGGCGTGCTGGGAGAGGTAGACGGCGGCGGAGGTGTCGTTGCTGCCCGCGCCGGCGATGACCTTGACGCGGTGGTTGACCTGCTTGACACAGAACTCCACGGCGGCGATGTGCTCCCG
This sequence comes from Clostridiales bacterium, assembly GCA_019418525.1. Taxonomy (GTDB): domain Bacteria; phylum Bacillota; class Clostridia; order Oscillospirales; family Oscillospiraceae; genus Pseudoflavonifractor_A. The sequence goes on along the minus strand of DYBS01000282.1, from coordinate 492 downwards.
GAT
>DYBS01000282.1:0-479 GCA_019418525.1 Clostridiales bacterium | reverse complement strand
CTCCCGGATGGACATGGTAGCGCTCTCGCCGGTGGTGCCGCAGACACAGATGGCGTCGATGCCCCGGGCGATCTGGTCCTCGATGAGGCTGCCGAAGGTCTTGTAGTCGATGGCGCCGCTCTCATCGAAGGGCGTGACGATGGCGGTACAGGCACCGGTAAAAATAGGCTCACGCATAACAAGTTACCTCCTTGTGATGTAGTTCTCCGCGCACAGCAGCTCGGCCAGCAGCACCGCGCCGCCGGCAGCGCCCCGCAGGGTGTTGTGGGACAGGCAGGCGAACTTGTAGTCGTACTGGGTGTCGGGGCGCAGGCGACCGATGCACACGGCCATGCCGTTCTCGGTCATGCGGTCCAGCTTGGTCTGGGGGCGATTGTCCTCCTCAAAGTAGTGGAGGAACTGCTTGGGGGCGGAGGGGAGGTCCAGCTCCTGAGCGCGGCCGCGGAAATTGGCCCAGATCTCCTTGATCTCCTCCATGG
>DYBS01000281.1 GCA_019418525.1 Clostridiales bacterium | reverse complement strand
GTATAGGTCCCCTTTTCGTCGCTGCCGCAGGGGCTCTCCCACACCCGCCAGCGCCCGCTCAGCCCGGGGCGGACCAGCTCCAGCTCCACCACATCCCCCGGAAAGGCCAGGAACGCCCTAGGGGAACGAATTACCAGCCGCCGCTGTTCCTCGGCGGAGCGCTGGAGCTGGTAGTCCGCCCGGTAGCGCATGGCCTCGTAACCGCTTTTCCGGGGCATGGTAAGCACCTGGCGGCGCATACCGCCCCGGCTCAGAAATTCCGTGTTGGAAACCGTCTGCTCCCCCTGGTCGTTGGGGTTGCGCACCAGAACTTGGGACAATACCCCGTATCGCTTGTCCCGCAGCATCGCGGAGGTCACCGGGCAGTCGCTCCCCAGCTTTTTTTGCACACCGCTCTGCCAGCCGGTGAGGATCAACCGCCCCTGCCGGTCAAAGCGGGGCTCTCGCCCGCCGTAGTAGCGCACGAAGTTTTCCACCACCGTCCACTCGCTGCTCCCGGTCTCCACGGAAAATCCCGCCACATGGGGCAGGTCCTCACCGCCCACAGCGGTAATGCCGTAGGGAGTCACATGATCCCGCAGAAGGTCGGCCAGGGTGGCCACCTGGTAATCGGCCCCCTTGGCCTCATTGTCCAGCAGCCGGGCGGCCATCCCCCGGCCACTGATGGTCAGGCGGCTGCCGTTTCCGTCCCAGATGCACTCGCACTCGTCCACCAAGCCGGTGAACACCCGCTCGCCCGCCTCCAACGCGCCGAAATACACCAGGTCGGCCAAGCCGTCCTCCCGCTCCTCGCCCCACAGGCACTCCACCTGGAAGGAGTCGCAGGGGCTCCCCGCCGTATAGGTGAAGCGCCAGGCCGTCCGGGGCGGCAGGTCCCATTTTTTACCCTGATAATCGGTCACCCAGCACTCCATCACGCCACCCGCACTTTCTGCCCCACATAGATGAGGTTGGGATTCTTGATCTGGGGATTAAGGGCAATGAGGGCGTTGAGGCTCAGGCCGTAGGTGTTGGCGATGCCCCAGAGGGTGTCCCCCCGCTGCACGGTGTGCCACCGCTCAGTGGTAGTGTTGCTTGCCGTGCTGCTGCCGCCGCTCACCGTCCCGGAAGAACTCCCCACCGCCGGAGCCAGGCTCTGCACATAGTCGTCATAGCTCTCCCAGAAGGCGAAGGTGTAGCGCACATAGTCGGCCCAGGGCTCCTGAGCCAGGGAGAGTTCCACAAAGTAGGCATTGGCGCACTGCCACACCGGGTGGACCAGCAGCCCCGGCCCCTCCTGATAAAACACGCTGGCCAGGGCCTGAAAGGTCCGGTAGGCGTCCTCGCCCACGAACTCCCCCTCCCCCCGCAGGATGCGCCGGGTGGGCCCCAGGTCCTGGAGCTGGTAGCGCCCATAGGGCACCTTGTTCACCGCCATGACCCGCTCATACTCAATGGCGTAGGTCCTGGGGTTGTGGGGCCAGATGAAGTCCTTGTAGCGCATGGGGCTCAGTTTCACAAACATCCCTCCTCAGTAGAGCGGGAAGGGGCTGTCGTACCGCCGGGCATCCCGCTGCACGGCCCGGTCCAGCTCTGCCAGGGTGACTGCCCCACTACCCGCTGTACTTCCCGGCTTGCTGAGGGACATAGGCTGGGCGCGCTGGACCGCCGTCTCCGGCCAAGCTGCCGCCGCCTCCCGGCGCACCAGGTTGGCATACAGGGCCGCCCCGCTCCAGCGCTCCACCCCGGCCACGCGCTCCCCAGCGTCCCGGGCATGCTGTTCCGCCTCCGGCTCTGCTGCCATGGATGCCGTACGCCGGATCGTCTCCACCCCAGAAACCGCCACGGGCTCCAGCCCCGTCTCCAGCAGCCACTCCGTCGCCCCGACCCGTTTCTCCAGGGTGGTCTCTCCGTCCGGGGCGGCAGATCGCTTCTTCTCTATCTCAAACGGCTGGACGGCAGAGGAGGCCGCTTCCCGCTCCGGCTCTCCCCCACCGCTCCACCGGTAACTTCCGCCCGCCGCCGGCTCTTCCGGCAATGTGGGCGTTTCCTGCTCCGGCTCCTGCTGTTCCTCCAGCAGTGCCTCCAGATAATCTCTCATATCCGTTCCCCCCGGCACAGGGCCTCATAGCGCTCCCGGTCAAAGGAGGCATTCTGCCCCTCCTCGCCACTGTGGGCAGGGGCCCCGCACACGGGGCACCGGCCCTCCAGGGCCTGGGCGCGGCAGGTGGGACACAGGCGGGCCAGCTCCTCCTCCCGGTCCAGCAGCAGGTGGAGGGCACACCACAGGTAATCCCGCTCCTTCATCTCCCTCGCCCGCTCCTCGGTGGGGAGGGCCCCGAAGGTTCTCAACACCTTCCACCGCAGCCGCTCGTCGCTGTCCTGTTTCAGCTCCTCCAGCCACGCCTCGCCCTCACTTTGGGTGGCGGGAACGGGGTTTTCCGCCCGGTCGAAGGCGGCCCAGCGCTTGGCCAAGGCCCCGATCTCCCGGGCAGTGAGGGCGTTCAGCACCGCGCCGCCGCTCTCATACAGCGGCCCCCGCTCATCCACCAAAGCCCGGGCGAGGAGCGCGGCGTTGCCGCACAGGGCCTGTTCCGCCCCATCCTGTGCCAGGAGCCGCCCCTCTCTTCGGGCCTCTAAAATCTCCCGGGCGGAGAGGAGGCGTAAAAACCTCCCCTCCCCCAGATTTAGCT
>DYBS01000280.1:2335-2690 GCA_019418525.1 Clostridiales bacterium | reverse complement strand
GTTTTCCCCGCCCCCAGGTCCCCGGAAAAGGCGATCACGTCCCCGGCCTTCAGGCGCCGGGAGAGCCCCTCACCCAGGGCCTCGGTCTCGGCCTCTGAGTTGGACAGATATTCCATGGATTCACGCTCCTTCTCAAGTCGGGTCGATTATAACATATCTTTGAAGAAAGCGCAAAACAGTTTACGCCGCGCCAAAAAGATGGTATGATAAGGTCTGCCAAAGCAACCAATTTTCCCTGAAAGGAGGCCCTCCCCCTGTCCTGGTTATCCGATTCTCTGAAATCCTTTCTCCGCAAGGGCGACCTGGTGCTGCTGACCCTGTGTCTGGCGGCCAGCGGTTTTGGTCTGGCGCTCAT
>DYBS01000280.1:0-2325 GCA_019418525.1 Clostridiales bacterium | reverse complement strand
CCGCTACACCCAGTCTAACCGCTTCATGCCGGTGCAGTCCGTGGCCATTGTCCTGGGCGTCATCGCCTATATCATCATGTCCTCGGTGGATGTGGAGCTCTTCGCCGAAAAGTCCTGGAAATTCATTCTGGCCTTCAACATCGGCTTCGTCCTCCTCACCCGCACCCCTCTGGGCGTGGACCACGACACTGGCAACCGCAGCTGGCTGGCTATCCCGGGTATTCCCTTTGAATTGCAGCCCGCCGAGATTGTCAAGCTCACCTTCATCCTTTTGCTGGCCTGGCAGTGCGCCCGCATCCAGAGCCAGGAGAAGGACATCAGCTCGGTTTCCTCGGTCTTTCAGATCGCCGGACACACCCTGATGATGTTCGCCCTCATCGCCGTGGCCTCCGGCGACTTCGGCATGGGCCTCACCTACCTCTTCATCTTCGTGGTGGTGGCCTGGACCGCCGGGGTGAAAAAGCGCTGGTTCCTGCTGGCCTTTCTGGCCGCTGCCGCGGGAGTGGCGATAGTGGTCCTCTTCTGGGACAAGTTCAGCGGCATCTACTTCTTCCGCCGGGTCAAAGTAGTCATCGACCACATCACCGGCAACCCCGACACCATCTACGACCAGACCATGGACACCGGCTGGCAGCAGACTAAGAGTATCACCGCCATCGGCTCCGGCCAGCTCACCGGTATGGGGTACCTCAACGGCAACCTCACCCAGAGCGCCTACGCCACCAATTTGCCGGCCCGCTACAACGACGAGATCTTCGCTGTGTGCGGCGAGGAGTTCGGCTTCATCGGCTGTGTGCTCCTTCTCCTGCTGCTGGGCGCCATCATCCTGCGGTGCATCTGGGTGGCCCGCCGGGCCTGCTCCCCCCAGTCTGCCTATCTGGTGATGGGCTACGCCGGCATGCTGCTGGCCCAGGTGGGCGTCAACATCGCCATGTGCCTCTATATCTTCCCGGTTGTCGGCCTCACTCTCCCCTTCGTGAGCTACGGCGGTTCCTCCATCATCACCATGTACGCCGCCATGGGCATGGTCTCCAGCGTAAAAATGCGCTCCCTCCCCAGCTGGCTGCGGGACCGGAGCAATCTCTAGAAAAAGACGCATAAACCTCCCTGTTCCGGCAGAGACTACGGATACACCCGATCCGTTCTGCTGGAACAAGGAGGTTTTTTTCGTGAACCGTTCAACTCGCGTCCCCGCCCTGCTGGCGGCGGGGGCCCTTATCGCCGCGCTGCTCTCCCCCGCCGCACTGGCCGGAGAGAGCTCCGGCGTCCCGGTGGCCCGGGACCTGTCTTTCACCACCTACAAAAACACCACCCTCACCGAGCGCTTTTCCGCCTTGGACCCGGAGGGGGAGCTGCTCACTTATCAGCTGGTGCGCAAGCCCGCCCGGGGGGCGGTCACCATGCCGGAGGAGGGCTCCGACACCTTCGTCTACACTCCCTATGAGAATAAGACCGGCAAAGACTCCTTCACCTATGTGGCGGTGGACGCCTCGGGCAACACCTCCCAGCCCGCCACTGTCTCCCTGGTGATCGAAAAGCCCAAGACCAAGGTCACCTACGCAGACCTGGGCGGCCACGCCGCCGCCAACGCCGCCATCCGCCTGGCGGAGGAGGACCTCTTGGTGGGCGAGTGCCTGGGCGGAACCTACTTCTTCCGCCCGGACGAGCCTATGGCGCGCAGTGAATTTGTCTCCCTGCTGGCCCAGGCGGCCGGATTGGAGGGTCTGGACGTGACCGCCACCGGCTTTGCTGATGACGACGCCATCCCCGACTGGGCCAAGCCCTATGTGGCCTCCACTCTGAAGGCCGGGGTGGTCCAGGGCACGGTGGACACCTCCGGCCAGGCGGTCTTTCGCCCGGACGACCCCATCACCTGGGCTGAGGCCAGCGTGCTGGTGGACCGGGCCTTGCAGATTACCGATGTCTCTCAGCCCACCATGGGGGTGGACCTGAGCGCAGCGCCGGTATGGGCCGCCCAGTCGGGGGCCAATCTGGAGAGCGTGGGCCTGCTTCAAACGGAGAGCAGCGGCGCCCTCACCCTGTCCGGCTCCCTCACCCGGGGGGAGGCTGCCCAGCTCCTGTGCGGCGCGCTGGATGTCATGGAAGAGCGGGAGGACAGCTTCTGGCCCTTCTGGTGACCCACGGGGCGGATACACCGCCCCCTACATTACAAAAGGCTTAAAATCTCCCGCCGCAGCCGGGCAATGATGCGCTTTTCCAGCCGGGAGATGTAGGACTGGGAGATGCCGAGCCGGTCGGCCACCTCCTTCTGGGTGCGCTCGGCTCGGCCCCCCAGGCCGAAGCGCAGGGTGATGATCTCCCGCT
>DYBS01000028.1:14818-16633 GCA_019418525.1 Clostridiales bacterium | reverse complement strand
TCATTAGCCGCCCCGGAGGATCCCCTTCAGATTGTCCAGCTGGGTGGACGCGCTGGCATCGATGATCTCATCGGGCATCTCGATGATGCAGGTGCCCGACTCGTCGTCGGCCATGGGGATCAGCTTGATGTGGTCGGACAGCCCCGCCAGAGAGGCGGTGAGTTCCGGGGCGATCTGAGCCAGCTCCCGACTGTCGCAGCCGCCGATGTAGATACGCACCCACTCCCGCCGCCGCAGCCGCTCGGTCGCCATCTGCACCATGCGCAGGATCACCTCCCGGCTGCTCTTCAAACTGACGTGGATCACCTTTTCCGCCACCGCGATGCTCAGGTCACACAGCTCGTCCCGGGTCTGCTCAATCAGCTCCTCCCGGGTCTGAGAGGCCCGCTGCAGGAAGTCCCGGACCTGTCCGGCCTGCTGCTGGAGCTCCTCGTCCAGCTTGGCCCGGCTCTCTGCCTGGGCCTTGATAAGCCCGTCGGCGTAGCCCTGGCGGAAGCCCTCCTGCTGGGCCTCCTCACGCAGCTGCTGAGACTGCTCCATAGCCTGCCGGCGGTACTCCTCCAGCAGCTCCTCTCCCTGGCGTTTAGCCTGGGCGATGATGGCCTCGGACTGCACCTTGGCGTAGGAGAACATGGCCGCCGCGCCCTGTCCCGGGTCGGGGCCGGGCCGCTCCTTGTCCTCCTCCTGCCCGTCCGCCCCCTCCGGAGCAGCGGGGAGGACTTCCTCCTCTTCCGTCTCCTCGGGCTTTTCCTCTTCAACTTGGATCTCGTCCGCCGGCGGGAAGGTATAGGAGTCGACCTGAGGCCGGAGAAAGTGTTTTAAGATATTAGGCAATGATATCGTCCTTTCCGCCCTTGAGGATAATCAGCTCGTTTTTCTCCTCCAGGTCGCGGATCACGCCCACGATACGCTGCTGGGCCGCCTCCACGTCCCGGATCCGTACGTTGATGGTGACCTCCAGATCGTCCCGGATGCTCTGGGCCATACGGGCGGAGACATTGTTGAAGATCTTGTTGGCCACCTCGCTGTTGGCACCCTTGAGGGCCAGCACGATGTCCTTGGGATCGCAGTCCCGGATGAAGCGCTGCACCGAGCGGTCGTCCATGGTGACGATATCCTCGAAGACGAACATACGCTTGCGGATCTCGTCGGCCAGGTCGGCGTTGTGGACCGACAGGCGGTCGAAAATGCTCTTCTCGCTGGCCCGGTCCAGATTGTTCATGACGCCGGCCACATAGTCCACGCCGCCCACCTTCACATTGTTGGTGGTCATGATGCTGGAGAAGCGCTTCTCCATCTCGGCCTCAATGATCTTCACCGCCGTGGGGGAGGCACTCTCCATGTTGGCGATGCTCTCCACCACCTTCACCTGCCGCTCCGGGTCCAGTTCCTCGATGACTGCCGCCGACTTTTCCGGGTCCACATAGGAGAGAACCAGGGCAATGGTCTGGGGCCGCTCATGCTGGAGCGCGGCATACAGGGACTTCTCATCCGCCTTGTTGAGGAAGGAAAATTCCCGGTTTTTCAGGGATTTGGTCACCTTATCCAGCAGCTGACTGGCGGTCTGGGATCCAAATGCTCGTTCCAAAACGGCCCGGGCGTACTCCAATCCGCCCTCGGTCACCGCCTTGTTGGTCATGCACATCTGGTAGTACTCGTTGAGCACGTCCTCCGTCGTGGCCGCGTCCACGTAGCCCAGCTTGGCTACCTCCAGGGTGATCTGCTCCACATCCTCCGGGTCCATGTACTGGTAGAGCTGTGAGGCCTTTTCCGTGCCCAGGGAGATAATGACCGCTGCCGCCTTCTGCTGGCGGG